>WLHB01000029.1 GCA_009702965.1 Actinomycetota bacterium
CCGTGATGGAAAAATTAGCGCTTTGAAAGGTAGCGGAGAGTGTGCAATTAGCGTGAAAGCTGCAGGAAATGCAACTGTGGCACCAACGTCTGCAATCTATCCATTTATTCTTGGTTTAGGTGAGCAATCTATCGCCGCTTTTCCACTCAAAGTGAAGGTGAAGGCGAAGTTGTCGCTACCTGCACAATCTTCTTTTGGACAGAACATCAAGTATGTAACTGAAAGTAAGAACTGCCGGATTACAAAAAATACGGTACTGGGCGTTAAGAAAGGCTCATGCCGTGTCACCGCATCCGCTGCAGGTCAAGATGGTCTATGGAAGGCCTTTGTCCGTAATTACACAATCAAGATCGGCTAATTCAAATTAGCCACGAGAAAGTGTGGAGATGCCCGCAACGATAAAGTTGCGGGTATTTTCAATTTCGCGCGCAGAATCAGCACCTGATTCGATTCGGGTGGTTGCAGATTGTGTCGCGCTATGAATCAAAGAGAGAGCTTGGGCGATATCGTCGACGCCAAGCTTTGCCAGAGGCCCCGAAAGGGAGAGAAGCATTTTTCTGTGGGCCATGCCAATCACAGCAGATTGATCACGGGAAATTTCGATTGCACTTAACGCTTTTGCTAAGAGATGTCGGCCATCGGCAACATATTCCAAGGAACTCGAAACCCAGATCGAGATCGCCTGGATAGGTTCGGTGACGTCTCGGACTTTTTCTTCCAAGAAGGCTGAAAAAGATTCAAGTTCTTCAGTGATCAACTCTGCAACTATGTCGCTGCTACTTGCAAAATACTCATAGAAGGATGTGCGAGAAAGACCTGCACGAGTGGCAACTGTGGCAACGCTGACGCGATGTGCACCATCTTCAAGAGCGATAGAGGCTGCTGCATCCATCAGTTGGGAACGACGCCATTGGCGTTGCTGGCTAAGAGTTGGTGCGCTGATCTTTGGCATATGTTCACCGCCCCCGTTCCGCTCGTGTATTGCTGACAGGCTACAACAAGTGAAGGTCCGATGCAGAAGTTAATCGGGCAGGCTACTCGGGCAAACTATCGCGCAGACGGTTAAGTGAGTCACAGACCACAGCCTTATCTGAAGTCCGCCACAGTGGTGGCATCGAATTCAGAAGAACGCTTCCATACCTTTTTGTCACAATTCGAGAATCTAGAATTGCAACAACCCCACGATCTTCAACGCTACGAATCAGACGCCCCGTACCTTGAGCCAACAACAGGGCAGCGCGTGGCATTGATACCTGCATAAAGCCACTGCCACCTGCTGCATCTGCTTGCGATGATCGCGCCGCCATTACTGGTTCGTCAGGGCGCGGAAAGGGAATGCGATCAATGGCGACAAGAATGCATGAGTTTCCTGGAACATCAACGCCCTGCCAGAGCGACATTGTTCCAAGCAAAATTGATGTTTCATCTTTTGCAAATCGTTCAACTAATGGCCCAACAGCATCACCTCGCTTTTGGGTAATCACTGTGATGGGTAACTCTTTCAACACATCTCGCAGGTGAGCATCTGCTGCTTCAACACCACGCCATGAACTAAAGAGTGCGAGTGTGCGACCGCCGGCTGCATCGATGAGTTCACCCAGTTCTGTCAGAACCTCTTTGCTGGGGCCATCACGGCCTGGCTCTGGCAGATGCTTAGGAAGATAGAGAACTCCTTGTGCCGCAAAATCAAAGGGTGAACCGACATCAAGGGTTTGATAATTCGATGGATCAATCTCGCCTTCAGATTCATCGATCTCATCTTCACTTGTTGGACTCTGTGTAAGAAATCCGAGTGATCGCGCCATGGAATCGAAGCCACTGCCGACAGTCAGAGTTGCAGATGTTGCAATCACGGGTGTTTTGGTGAGCAAATTTTCGCGTAATACTTGAGAGACAGAAAGTGGCGCCAGATAAAGGGAAGAAAAGGTTGGCTCGTACCAGAGCACATGTGAGGTACCCATCTTGAGTAACTTGCCAACAGTTGTCGTAATCTCAGTAATCGCACCTTTTACACGGGCGCGCTCTGCAATTGAATCTGGATCGATAATCTCTTCATCTGCGCGGAGGGCATCTGTGATTGCCGCCCCTGCCTCACGCACCTTTCGCACAGGTGATTCGAGAATACTTGGGATTTCTTCTAGGCGACCAAGGGATGCGAAATCGCCCTTAACGCTATCTCCGTAATCAGCCATTGCATCATGAAAATCATCAGCAGCCTTTGTAAAAGCGTCACTGAGTTTGCCAGGCATGTGTTTACGAGCCATCGCCGCCGCCCGTTGTACGCGACCTGACGTTAACTCTTCTGTCACCGCTTGGGTTGTTCGATCCATGAATTCGTGTGCCTCATCCAAAATCACCGCATCGCGTTCAGGTAAAATTGGATGTGAATCAACAATCTCAATTGCCAGAAGCGTGTGGTTGGTTACGACAACATCGGCTAGTTGCGCCTTGGCTTTTGCGTTGACTGCAAAACATTGTGAGCCGTATGCACAGGCATCTGCTCCGACACACTCGCGTCCTGATGTTGAGTTTGCGAGCCAGACTCTGCGATCAACATCCGGTGCGTCATCTCGGTCGCCAGATGCGCCTTTAGATTTCGCCCAAGCAATGAGGCGCTGTGCATCTTTTTCTAGATATGAAGCTTCAAGAACGATTTCGTGATCAGGGTCAACTTCTTCACTATTCATCTTCTGCAAGCAGATGTAATTTCCAACGCCTTTATAAATTGCGTAAGTAACTTCGCGACCAAGCTCTTTCTCAAGTGCTGGAACAACTGCTGGGAGATCGCGCTCAACGAGTTGGCGCTGCAGGGCAAGGGTTGCAGTTGCAATCAAGACTTTGCGGCCATGAACTAAGGCCGGGATTAGATACGCTAAAGATTTTCCAGTGCCTGTGCCGGCTTGAACCATGAGGTGATGGCGATCAGTGAGTGCACTTGATACCGCCTCAGCCATTTCAATCTGGCCTTTACGCGGTGCTCCCCCAATGGCGGCTACGGCTGCATCGAGTGCTGCCCGTGTTTTCGCCGTGAGATCACTCATGTTCGCACCTTAGCGAAATTTCCTCGCCATTCAGTCTGGAATGTGGGTAAAAAATCGTATAGGATTTGGCAAATATCTCGACGAGTGGAGCAATAAGTGAAGAAGAACGTGAAGCGCCAATTTCCTAAAATTGGTGAGCTCGCCCCCTTGCTCCGATTTACCCTTCCAGGGCTTCCTACCCGCAAGAATCGTCTGGCTAAAGCGCTCACAGTCTGGGATCTGCGCACTATCGCAAAGAGGCGCACACCAAAAGGTCCATTTGATTACACAGACGGCAGCGCTGAATCTGAAGTCACTCTAGAGCGTGCTCGTCGTTCTTACCTTGATCTGGAATTTAGACCAAATATTTTGCACGATGTAAAAAACGTTGACACCTCATGTGAGATTCTCGGTGAAAAGTTTGCAATGCCTTTTGGAATTGCACCAACTGGATTTACCCGCATGATGCATACAGAAGGTGAAATCGCTGGTGCACGTGCTGCGCAGAAGTATGGAATTCCTTTTACTCTCTCGACTCTTGGAACCACAACGGTAGAGGACGTCGTTAAGGCAGCGCCAGAGGGTGTTAACTGGTTCCAGTTGTATATGTGGAAAGATCGCGAAGCCAGTATGGCACTTGTTAAGCGCGCACAAGATGCTGGTGTAAAGCACCTGATGCTCACCGTCGATGTCCCTGCTGCAGGTGCACGTCTTCGTGATGCCCGCAACGGTCTTACTGTCCCGCCACGTTTAACTGTAAAGACTTTACTTGATGCCGCTCCACGTCCAGAGTGGTGGGTTAACTTCCTGACAACTCCTGCGATCACATTTGCATCTATGTCTAATTG
The DNA here is from genome assembly GCA_009702965.1 of Actinomycetota bacterium. Lineage (GTDB taxonomy): Bacteria > Actinomycetota > Actinomycetes > Nanopelagicales > Nanopelagicaceae > Planktophila. The sequence continues at coordinate 3,869 of WLHB01000029.1, forward strand.
GGAAGGAACGGTTGCAGAGCTCTTAGACTTCATGTTCGACCCAACAATGACATTTGATGATCTTGAATGGATTCGCGCGCAATGGGATGGAAAGTTATCGATCAAGGGTATTCAGACTGTTGAAGATGCCAAGATCGCCGCTAAATATGGCGCCGATGCAATCATCCTTTCAAACCATGGTGGTCGCCAACTTGATCGTGCGCCAGTTCCGCTTCATATGCTCGCTGAGGTAAAGAAGGAGCTCAAGAACGATCTTGAGATTCATATCGATACTGGCATCATGCATGGCGCTGATGTTCTTGCCGCGCTGGCACTCGGTGCTGACTTTGCCTATATCGGTCGCGCTTATCTCTACGGACTTATGGCTGGTGGACAAGAAGGCGTTGAGAGAACGTTGCAGATAATGCAGGGCGAAATGATTCGCACTATGAAATTGCTAGGCGTTAACTCGCTCAAAGAACTTGAGCCAAAGCATGTAGCAATCTTGCAGACCCATGCCGGCCTAGGCCGCCTACCCGGAGGGAAGTAAATCCATGCGTATTGCGCGAATTGGTGATGTTGGAAGAGAAAAACCTGCCGTTGTACAAGGTGATCAGTACATCATGGTTGATTCACTCATCTCTGATTGGTCACGCGAGACTTTAGAAGCGGGTGCGATGGCCACAGTTGCTGCGGCAGATCTGACATCACTTCCACGAGTTGCTCAAGGTTCAGTACGTATCGGTTCACCAATCAACCGACCAACAAAGGTAATTTGCGTTGGCCTTAACTATCTCGGTCATATCAAAGAGACCAACGCTGATACTCCTGCTGAACCAGTGATTTTCATGAAAGCCCCAGATAGCGTTGTAGGACCAAACGATGATGTTGTGATTCCACCTAACAGTCTTGCTACAGATTATGAAGTTGAACTTGCCATCGTCATTGGAAAGCGTGCTCTCTATCTTGGCTCACCGGATGAATCTTCTGCACACATTCTCGGTTACACAATCTCTCAAGATGTCTCAGAGCGCCACTGGCAGATAGAACGTTCTGGCCAGTGGGTCAAGGGAAAGTCATTTCCAACATTTAATCCGATCGGCCCTGAGATTGTTACAGGAGATGAGATTAATCCCAGCAACCTTCGCCTCTGGTGCAGCGTTAACGGGGTCATGAAGCAAGATTCCAATACAGATGATCTTCTCTTTGGAATCAACCACATCGTTTGGTACATCAGCCAATTTATGGAGCTATTCCCAGGTGATGTCATTAACACCGGAACACCATTTGGAGTGGGGCTTGGATTTAAGCCACCTGTCTATTTGGCTGTTGGCGATTCGATCAAAACAGGTATTGAAGGTATTGGCGAGATTTCAAATAACTGTATTGCTTATCGCGCCTAACTCTTTTTGCTTAATTTTTAGGTAGATCAAAGATTGCTAAGGTGCTGGTAAAGCCACCATCGATTTGAATATCGGTACCTGTCACAAAGTCACTTGCTGAGGATGCAAAGAAAGTTGCGATACCTTCAAAGTCAGCTGGACTCCCCCAACGACCTGCAGGTGTTCGCGATAAGACATGCTCAGGTAGCCCTGGAACTGCGCGAGTCACAGAAGTCATCTCAGTAACAATCCACCCCGGCAATATTGTGTTGACTTGAATATTTTGGGCACCCCACGCAGCGGCCAAACTCTTTGCTAACTGCACGACCGCGCCCTTTGTCGCTGAATAAACTGGTGCAACGCCTAGCCCTTGGACACTGGTGAGGGAACCAATCAGAATTATCTTTCCACCACCGCGAGCAGTCATAGATGGATAGACGCTCTGACAGCAGTGAAACACCGCTTTGAGATTGACATCGATTATCTGATCCACAATATCTTCTGTGTACTCTTCTGGGCGCATGCGAATATTGACACCAGCATTTGCAAAGAGAATGTCAATCCCGCCACAGAGTTCAATGGTGCGGGCGGTAGCGCTTTCAACTGCGGCACGATCGGTGACATCTACCTCAAGTGTGATCACTGTGGCACCGAGTGCTTCCAGTTCACTCTTAGCCGCAGCGTTCTTTGCGACATCTCTAGCCCAGATAACAATCGTTGCACCGGCGCGAGCCAGGCCACGTGCGCAACCAAGACCTATTCCCCCGTTGCCTCCAGTAATAACTGCAACTTTTCCCTCAAGGTTAAAGAGTGAAGTGGCTGCGTTAGAGGTCAACGGATTTGCCTGAATCCATAGATGCGTAGAGCGCTTCAACCATCTTGAGGGTTCCCACATTCTCTTCAACCGAAGAGCGAAGAGGTGCACCTGTTGCGATCGATTGCATCACAGATCCCATCGTTCCGATAAATGCGTCAGGGAACCAGCGAGTAGTAACTGGATAAGGAAGCCAACCATCGGTGGGAAGAACCTGGGAGTTAATCTCGATCGTATCTACTCGACCATTGGGATAGTCATAGAGAAGGCCAAGTGTTCCGCGGATTGATCCTTTATCTCCATCAATACGATATTCGGCGTAGTTATCGCCTCCGCGATTGACATGGTTTGCATGTACGACAGAGGTCACACCGCTCTTGTAGAGAGCCGTTGAGATAGTGCGCGTCTCTCCGATTGGAAATTGCCCTACTGTGCGCCCTGCGGCGCAGAAAACAGTGGAGGCATCTCCTAAGAACCAGCGAATGAGATCGTGATAGTGAATCGAATGCAACATCACTTCCAGGCGCTTAAGGTCTTTAGCCCAAGGCCATAACTCCCATGGTGTCATGAGATTGACGTTGATTGAAAAATTACTGACGGTTCCGATCCAACCAAGCTCAACCATCTTATGCGCTGCTGCAACACCCTCTTCAAAGCGAAGTTGTTGATTAACCGCTGCAATAATCCCAGCGTCCTTAGCTTGTTTGACCATCAATTCACCTGCGGCAACAGTTGTGGCGAAAGGCTTCTGGGCAAGTATGTGCTTCTTTGCAGTGGCGACCTGAGCGAAGATCTCTGGCTGCGCATCTGCTGGAACCGCGATATCTACAATCTCTACCTGAGGATCGGCCAGTAATTCAGCAAGTGTTGTATAGACCTTGGCAATGCCATGTCTGCTTGCCACATCTTTTGCTTTAGCGTTATCAACATCAAAGATTGCAACTACTTCAAGTCCCGCCTTTTTATACGCGGGAAGATGTGCTCCATCAACAATTCCACCAGCACCACAGATACCGATTTTCTTTCGGTGCTCAGGCTTTACTTCAAGACGAACAGCGTCTGCGATTACTTGGAATTGTTCAATCATGGCGTTTCCTTACCTTCAGTCTTGAGATTTTCTGCTTGTGATGTGCGATAGAGCACGGTCTGAAGATGTTCGGTGTAGAGAACGAGCTCTTCGTTATCGGCTCTAAAGATTTCGTAACTGACTTTAAAGAGCCCCATATTTTCATACTTAGGAGTCTTCTCTAAGAGGGTACGCATCCCATAAATTGTGTCACCAATAAAAGTTGGCTTAATGAAACGTAACTTGTCGTATCCATAGCTAAATGTATTGACATTATTGTGTGCAAAGAGCCCAAGTCCATAAGAAAAGACCATCGCGCCAGGCACTAAACGCTTCTTAAAGAGGCCATGCTCACGTGCCCAAATGTCATCTCCCACATATGGGTGCATATCAAGAACGAGTGAGTTAAAGAGCATCACTTCGCCCTCTGAGATAGTGCGACGAAGTGAGCGATCGACCTCTCCCACTTCGTAATCTTCATAGAGTTTGACGTCTTGATTCCATACAGGAATGTCATATCTCTTATCTTTATCTGGATTTGGATTCTTCATGATCTCCCCTATATCCCGAACTCTTTACGGATCTTTTCAGTATCTTCACCCACGTGTGGTGCACCCTTTGTATGTTTAATTGTCTTGCCATCAATGCGAACTGGTGAACGCGTAGTTGGGATTGAGACCTGCGAACCATCTCTGCCGGTGCGCGATGTCTTCTGAGTCATATCAATTGCTGCAAATCCTTCATGTGCAACAAGCTCAGGCAAGGTGAGAACTGGAGCGCACCAGATATCGGCCTTATCTAGGATTGCTAGCCAATGATCTGTTGAGTTGGTAGCAAGCATTGCACTGAGTTTTTTCATGATCTCTTCTTGATGGCTCCACCATGACTTGGGATCCTCATACTCGTCAAGATTGACCCCAAGGAGTGCACCCAGTGCTGGGATCGGAGTCATAGCAATTGCTAAGTAACCATCGCTGGTCTTATAGAGACCATATGGTGCTGGTAAGAATGCATGCGCTGAATTTCCAGCCCCACGATTAACAACAACACTCGGATCAAAGAGATTGGCCGAAATCAATTCAAATTGCAGATCAAGCATAGATTCAAGAAGGCTTGATTCAACCATTCCACCTATACCTGTTCGTTCACGACGAAGAAGGAGCGCGATGACACCAGATGCTAAATGAGTAGATGTAAAGATATCTGCAACGGCTAAACCAACTGGAATTGGTGGATCGCCTGCGCGACCGTTGAGCCATGGCAATCCGGAGATTGATTGTGCAAGTAAATCCTGACCAGGACGATCTTTAAAGGGACCTTCTGCGCCATATCCGGTTGCGCTTCCATAGATGATTCCTGGATTAACTTTTTTCACATCTTCATAACCAAGTCCCAGGCGTTCAATTACACCAGGGCGAAAATTCTGAATAATGACATCAGCCTTCTTTACAAGTTCCCAAACTTCTTTCAGGCTCTCCGAGTTCTTAAGATCTGCTGCAAAACTCTCTTTATTGCGATTCATAATGTGGAAAGAGAGTGTGTCTCCATCTTTTTCAAGTCCAGCAAAAGCAAGGGTCCGTCCAATATCTCCAGTGCCAGGACGTTCAATCTTGATAACACGTGCACCAAGATCTGCCAGTCGCATTGCAGCGACAGGACCTGCCAGAAACTGTGAGAAATCGAGAACAAGTACCCCATTAAGGGGTAACTGCGATCGATCTAACGAGTTAGTCGACATGGAATACCTCAGGAATTGTTGCCCACCACTCGCCATCGGCGCGATCACTCACAGGGCGCTGCAACGGCATGCACACATCCCACCACTCTTGAGTCTTTGGATCTGCTGCCATCTTCGCCATATCGGCATCAAAATCATCGCCTACATATTCAAAGTATGAAAAGAGAAGTTCGCCGTAACGATAGATCGAATAGTTTTGAATATTTACTTCTGCAATCTTGGCGAGAACTTCTGGCCAGACAGCGGCATGAAGGCGCTCGTACTCCTCACGATTTTCATAAGGCATTCCAATAACTGATGCATACCGTTGCATGATCGATCCTCTCGTTAGTTTGCGTCTTAAAGGTTGTAGAAGGCCTTCGCTGTCTTATGTGTAATCCAATCTTGATCTTCATCGCTATATCCGCTGATGACCTCGACTTGTGCCTTCCAGATTTCAACATATGTATTACCAAGAACGATGACCGGCCAATCTCCACCCATCATGACGCGGTTTGCACCGTATGTCTTGACCATAAAGTCAACGTAAGGTTGCCAATCGGCAACGCTCCAATTGGCTAGATCAGATGCGGTGTTGAGCCCAGATAACTTCGCATAAACATTTGGAAAGGCTGCGATCTCAGCCATCGACGAAGCCCATGGCTCCATCTCTTTGGCAGCAATTGGTGGCTTAGCAAAGTGATCAACGACGATCTTTAGCTTAGGAAATTTCTTAGCTAGGGTCACAATATTTTTTGTATGTTCTGGCTTTACTGAGACATAATCAAGACTGAGACCCATCTTCTCAACATGCGCCAGCGTCTCAAGGACTGCTGGCCGAGTAATCCACGCATCATCTGATTCATACTTTGGATTTGAATAATCATGGGTCAAATTGCGTACACCTTTAAAATATTTATTCTTAGCCAGCGTAGCTAACGCAGTGCGTGATTCATTAGGACGCTCAAAGGGAACCCAACCGACGACGCCCTGAACAAAATTAGAATGTTCGGCGACATCGAGCATGTAGAAAGTGTCATCGTAGGTATCTGCTGCCTGAACCAAGACAGAACTGGTGACTCCAGATGCTGGAATTTCAGGTGCTAATCGCTCGGGGGTAAAGTCATCATAAAGCGGGCCATATGCGGGCTCAATCCAGCTATATGCTCGCTCGCTCATCACCCAGAGGTGTTGATGTGTATCAATGAGTTCTCTTGCCATTGTTCTCCTCTTTTCCTATAGAACGCCGTAAGCGTTCCATACCTCTCGGACACTTTTTCCTGATAGCAAATCTTTTAAAACAGTCTTTTCAGTTGCGGCTCGAGCATTGGCTAGCTCGCTCACCTTTTCTAGATGCGCCGATGGCACAACAACGATGCCATCGCTATCTGCGATCACTCCATCACCTGGATGAATTTCAACGCCACCGCATATCACTGGGATGCGAATTGCTTCAATGCGCATTCGTCCCTTGTAATCATAAGGTCTTGTTCCCTGGCCGAAGGCTGGAAAATCTAAACCGACAACTTGTTCGGTATCGCGTAACGGTCCATCTGCAACAACACCTGTTGCACCTCGACCCTTGGCCGCCGCTGAAAATAGTTCGCCCCAAAATGCTGAGAGACACTCACCACCGGTTGCAATAATTGCGATCTCTCCAGGTTGCAAGGTGTCGAGGAAATCAATTCCGGCACCATATGGATCTTTCTGGTCATACTCAGATGCTGGCACGAATTGCACAGTTGCAGCTAGACCTACTGCCCGCATACCGGGACGTAGAGCGCTGACTCGAATATCCATTGCATTATTGCGCACCCCGACAACATCGAGAGAGTCTGAAATCATGGCGCTACGAACGCGCGGATCTAAATTCCAAGGCATTATTTCTTCCTCACCATATAGAC
>WLHB01000003.1 GCA_009702965.1 Actinomycetota bacterium
AATCACCTGATCTTGTTCTCCTGGACAATATGAGCCCAGATCAATGTCGAGAAGCAGTCACCTTTGTTGCTGGACGATTTAAGTTAGAAGCATCTGGTGGAATCACTATAGAAAACGCAAGAGCCTATGCTGAAAGCGGCGTTGATTACCTGGCGATCGGAGCGCTGACACATTCAGCGCCAGTGCTAGATATTGGACTCGACATGAACCTAGAAACCCGATCGGAGAAATAATGTTACTCACAATTGATGTTGGAAACACCAACACTGTCCTAGGTCTCTTCGATGGGGAAGATCTCATTAAGTCATGGCGCGTAAAGACTGATCCTCGATCAACATCAGATGAAATGTCATTGCAAATCAATGCACTGGTCAGCGGATATACGGTGACAGGTTTATCAATCTGCTCAACTGTGCCTGCAACACTTCGCGAATTGCGAACAATGATCGCCTCCTATTTTTCTGATATCGCCACAACAATTGTTGAACCAGGCACAAAGACGGGGGTCCCACTCCTTGTTGATAATCCGAAAGAGATCGGCGCAGATCGAATTGTGAATACTCTCGCTGCGCACACTCTTTATGGTGGACCAGCCATCGTTGTTGACTTTGGAACGTCAACAAATCTCGATGTCGTCTCACCAAAAGGTGAATTTCTTGGAGGAGCACTTGCCCCAGGAATCGAGATTTCAGTTGATGCCTTAGCTTCGCGTGCAGCTCAACTCCGAAAAGTAGAGTTGATCCGCCCAAAGAATGCCATTGGTAAGAACACTGTCGAAGCCTTGCAATCAGGAACAATATTTGGCTTTGCTGGACAGGTAGATGGCCTAGTCGAGAAAATCACTGCAGAGTTGGCTCAAAGTTACGATGAAGCACCAACTGTGATCGCAACTGGTGGTTTAGCTCCGCTAGTAATTGATGTCAGCACCACAATTGATGAATATGAGCCTGATTTAACCCTTATTGGATTGCGCCTCATTCACGAGAAAAATATCTGAAAGGTAGACTTCGGGGTCTATGAGCACGCAACCGCCAGTACCTGCAGAGGATGATCTCCCTGAGCAGTTACGTATTCGCCGTGAAAAACGAGCGAACCTTCTTGATCGCGGCGTAGAGCCTTATCCAGTTGGGGTCGCTCGTACTCACACACTTGCGGTGATTCGCGAGAAGTATAAAAACTTAGAGACTGATACAGCCACAGGTGATCAGGCATCACTGGCAGGTCGAATTATTTTTAAGCGCGATACTGGAAAACTTTGTTTTGCCACTCTTCGTGAGGGTGATGGCACCGAACTTCAAGCGATGTTTTCGCTAGATAAAGTAGGGCAAGAGCAACTCGATGCATGGAAGAGTGATGTTGATCTTGGTGACATTGTGAGCGTCACGGGTGAAATCATTACCTCAAAGCGAGGCGAGCTCTCAATCCTTGCCGATACATGGCAGATGGCTTCGAAATCTTTACGGCCATTGCCGAATGATCACAAGCCAATGTCAGAAGAGACGCGCGTTCGCATGCGTTATGTCGATCTGATCGTTCGCCCAGAGGCGCGAACAGTTGCCCGTTTACGTCCACAGGTGATGCGCTCACTCCGCGAGACATTTACCAATCAAGAATTTATCGAAGTTGAAACTCCGATGTTGCAGGTAATGCACGGTGGAGCAGCAGCCCGACCATTTAAGACTTTTTCAAATGCATACGACATTGATCTCTTCCTGCGTATTGCGCCAGAACTTTTTCTCAAGCGTTGCGTAGCCGGTGGTCTTGAAAGAGTATTTGAGATTAACCGTAACTTCCGCAATGAAGGTGCTGACTCTTCACACTCACCAGAGTTTGCGATGATTGAGACCTACCAAGCATTCGGAGATTGGCGCACAATTGCAGATCTCACCCGTTCACTGATTCAAAATGCTGCGATGGCGGTTTCTGGTTCACACGTTGTTACACATATGAATGGTCGGCAAGCAGATCTCGGCGGACAATGGAGAGAGATTTCACTCTATGACGCTATCTCTGAAGGTGTTGGTGAGAGCGTTACCGCACTCACCCCGATTGAAGAGTTAAAGAAATATGCAACAAAACTTGGAATCAAAGTCGATCCAAAGTGGGTGACTGGAAAACTGGCAGAAGAGATTTTTGAGCATGTGGCTCAAGACAAGTTAATCGAACCAACTTTTGTCATGGGTTATCCCGTTGATACATCTCCACTTGTTCGCGCTCACCGCGAGATTCCCGGTGTTGCTGAAAAATGGGATCTTTACGTTGATGGCTTTGAGTTAGCGACCGGATATTCAGAACTTATCGATCCAGTGATTCAACGTGAGAGATTAACTGAGCAAGCAGCACTTGGTGCAAAGGGTGATCTGGAAGCAATGCAGATCGATGAAGATTTCTTACGTGCGATGGAGTTTGGAATGCCACCTATGGGTGGAATGGGAATGGGAGTCGATCGACTGCTGATGGCGCTGACAGGCCTTGGAATTCGCGAAACAATTTTATTTCCATTGGTGAAGCCTGAGTCAGATTAATGTCGATAGAAATTCGTCCAGCAAAAACTCAAGACATTCCTGGTATTCGTGCACTCATCGATACATACACTTTAGGTGGCCGTTTACTCAATAAAGAAACTGTGATGCTCTATGAAGATGTTCAAGAATTTACAGTTGCTATTGAAAATGGCGTAGTTGTAGGTTGCGGCGCCCTTCACGTTCTCTGGGAAGATCTCGCTGAAGTTCGCACAGTTGCAGTCGTTGATACGCTAAAAGGACAAGGCGTTGGCCATCAAATTCTTGAAGCAATTGTTGATCGCGCCCGAGTGATTGGTGTCTCCAGAATTTTCTGTCTCACCTTTGAGACCGCATTCTTTGGTCGCCACGGATTTGAAGAGATCCATGGCACGCCAGTTGATCCAGATGTGTACTCAGAACTCTTGCGCTCTTATGACACCGGCGTCGCTGAGTTCCTTGATCTAGAGTCAGTTAAACCGAACACACTGGGCAATACCCGCATGCTCAAACTCCTCTAAAAGTCGATTTTCTGGGCTAGATCTAGCCATCCCTGGGGAATAAGAGCGCCAGATCTAGGGTTCTAACCCATGCACACCTTTCGCCTCGCGCCAGCGCTGGGCGAAGTTATAGGCTAGCCACAGGTACGTAGCCGATGGCAGGTATTTAAAAGAGAAGAGGTCCACCGATGTTTGAGCGCTTTACAGATCGAGCCCGACGCGTTGTTGTATTGGCTCAAGAAGAAGCACGCATGCTCAATCACAATTACATCGGAACAGAACACATCTTGCTCGGCCTCATCCATGAAGGAGAAGGCGTTGCAGCAAAGGGACTTGAATCTCTTGGAATTTCACTCGAAGCAGTCCGCGCGCAGGTTGAAGAGATCATCGGACAAGGACAGCAAGCGCCATCAGGGCATATTCCATTTACTCCTCGCGCCAAGAAAGTCCTAGAGCTCTCACTTCGCGAAGCACTTCAACTTGGCCACAATTACATCGGAACAGAACACATTTTGCTCGGCCTTATTCGTGAAGGTGAAGGCGTCGCTGCTCAGGTATTGGTCAAGCTCGGTGCCGATCTCACTCGCGTGCGCCAGCAAGTAATTCAACTTCTCTCCGGATATCAAGGAAAAGAGACAGTTGCACAAGGCGGACCAGCAGAGGGAACTCCATCAACCTCACTTGTTCTCGATCAATTTGGTCGCAATCTCACAGCCGCTGCGCGTGAAGGAAAGTTAGACCCTGTTATTGGTCGCGATAATGAAATCGAGCGCGTCATGCAGATTCTTTCTCGTCGCACAAAAAATAACCCAGTCCTTATCGGAGAACCAGGCGTTGGAAAGACCGCAGTTGTCGAAGGTCTTGCACAAGCAATTGCAAAAAATGATGTCCCTGAAACAATCAAGGATAAGCAGTTGTACTCACTTGATTTAGGTGCACTCGTTGCCGGTTCTCGCTACCGTGGAGATTTCGAAGAGCGCTTGAAAAAAGTTCTCAAAGAGATCAAAACTCGAGGCGACATCATTCTCTTTATCGATGAGATTCATACTCTTGTTGGCGCGGGCGCGGCAGAAGGTGCAATCGATGCTGCCAGCATCTTGAAGCCAATGCTTGCTCGCGGTGAACTCCAGACAATTGGTGCGACAACTCTCGATGAGTATCGCAAGCATGTTGAAAAGGATGCAGCGCTAGAGCGTCGCTTCCAACCTATCCAGGTGAAAGAGCCATCTGTTGCTCACACTATTGAAATTCTCAAAGGTCTACGCGATCGTTATGAAACACACCACCGTGTTTCCATTACAGATGGCGCACTAGCTGCTGCTGCAAATATGGCTGATCGTTATGTTTCAGATCGTTTCTTGCCAGATAAGGCGATCGACCTTATTGATGAAGCAGGTTCACGCCTTCGCATTAAGCGAATGACAGCACCTGCTGAACTTCGTGAATTCGATGAGAAGATCTCTGCAGCCCGTAAAGCGAAAGAATCTGCAATCGATGGACAAGATTTTGAAGGTGCTGCCGCACTTCGCGATAAAGAGAAATCACTTATCGAAGAGCGCAGCGCTGCCGAGAAGAATTGGAAGGCAACTGATCTTGATAAGGTCACTGAGGTCGATGAAGAACTCATCGCTCAAGTACTTTCTGCATCAACTGGAATTCCGGTATTTAAGTTAACTGAAGAAGAGACAGCACGTCTTCTTCGCATGGAAGATGAGCTACACCGTCGCGTGATCGGACAAGATCAAGCCATTAAGGCTCTCTCACAAGCAATTCGCCGTACGCGTGCCGGACTCAAAGATCCAAAGCGCCCTGGCGGATCATTTATCTTCGCTGGTCCTTCCGGAGTTGGAAAGACAGAACTTTCACGCACTCTCGCTTCATTCCTCTTTGGTGATGAGAGCGCGCTGATTCAACTTGATATGTCTGAATACTCAGAGCGTCACACTGCTTCACGTCTCTTCGGTGCACCTCCAGGATTCGTCGGATATGACGAAGGCGGACAGCTCACCGAAAAGGTACGTCGTCGCCCATTCTCAGTCGTTCTCTTTGATGAGGTCGAAAAGGCACACCCAGATATCTTTAACTCACTTCTTCAAGTATTAGAAGATGGTCGCCTTACCGATTCACAAGGGCGCACAGTTGACTTCAAAAATACTGTCATCATCATGACAACAAACCTTGGAACACGCGATATCTCAAAGGGTCAAGGTTTAGGTTTTGCTAACTCTGATGATGATTTGAGCAATTACGAAAGAATGAAGGCAAAGGTCAGTGATGAACTTAAGTCACACTTCCGTCCTGAATTCCTTAACCGTATCGATGATGTCATCGTCTTCCACCAGCTCACCAAAGAGCAGATCATCACAATTGTTGATCTCATGATCGTTAACCTTGATGAGCGTCTTAAGGTGAAAGATATGGGAATCGAACTTACGCAAGGTGCAAAGGATCTCTTAGCTGCTCGCGGTTATGACCCACTATTAGGTGCACGTCCATTGCGTCGCACAATTCAGCGCGAGATCGAAGATCCACTATCTGAGCGCATTCTTTTCGGTGAACTTAAGGCTGGCGAGATTATTGTTGTTGATGTTGACGGAGATGGTCCGGATGCAACGTTTACATTTACTGGCGCACCTAAGGCAACTATGCCTGACTCACCAGAAGATCTTGCTGAAGCACCTACTGCTTAACTAGCACGACGCTTCTGTGTGCTCGGAAGGGTTGCTTTCTTACGTCGCGCCTTGGCGGATGCGAGAATTTTTCTCTGATTTTTCTTTGCCCGTGCTCTCTCTTCGAGAATTCGTGCAGGAATAGGAACTTCTGGGATGACTAGCTCGCTGATATCCATAGCCATACCTTGCACTAGGACGCAGGTTTACTGGGCAATTACTCATCTTTCGATTGGGTGATTCTTAGGGTGAATTTCTACCCTTTTCTCCGTATCCAAACTAGTATGTAAAACATGAGCGAAAAGCCGCAGGCCGAACTCGGAAAACTTCGTACCGAACAAGTAGACGAGAAGTTTCATCTCCTCGACATTATGAGCGTTAGAGAGTTGCTCACGGCAATGAATGAGAGTGATTCCGATGTGCCAAAGGCAATTGCGTTGCAACTACCTGCGATTGAGCGAGCAATAGATGTCATCGTTGACCGCCTCATGCAGGGTGGGCGACTTGTTTATATCGGCGCAGGTACCTCTGGACGTTTAGGAGTTCTTGATGCCGCCGAATGTGGTCCAACGTTTTCAATACTTGATGATCAAGTCATTGCCTTAATCGCCGGGGGTGAAAGAGCGATTCAACATGCAGTCGAAGGTGCTGAAGATCGTCCTGATTTTGGCGTTGCTGACCTTAAATCAATTAATTTACGTGCCAGCGATGCAGTCGTTGGAATTGCAGCAAGCGGTCGCACCCCTTACGTAATCGGTGCAATTGATTATGCTCGCTCAATTGGTGCGGCGACAATTAGTCTTACGAGCAATCCTCAATCAGAACTCTCTTCGCACGTGGACTTTCCTATTGAGATCGATTCCGGCCCAGAGGTCTTAGCGGGTTCGACCCGTTTGAAATCTGGAACATCGCAGAAACTTGTCCTGAATATGATCTCAACAATCTCGATGATCAGATTAGGAAAAACCTTCGGCAATCTCATGGTTGATCTTCAAGTGACAAATGGAAAGTTACGAGATCGAGCAATTCGAATTATTGAGAGCGCCACTGGTGCACCTCGCGCCCAGGCAGAGAAAGCGCTGGAGCAGTCTGGATTTAAAGTAAAGATTGCTATCTTGATGATCTTGCTCAATCTTGATGCCGCAACTGCCAAAAGTCGACTTGAGAGCTCCTCTGATCGCATCCGTGAGGCGTTGAGCGAGTGAGTTCACCCTTAAACCACCTGTAATCGTTATCTTTTTGTGCTTGACCATTGGCCCGCGAGGTAGCATGATTTTCATGTAAAGCGGGAAGATATGAAAGTAATTTTCATGCGAAGTCATCGTGGCTTCGGTTTTGAAGGGAGATTCAGTGAAGAGAAAGAAATTAGCAATCGCTGCTCTAGCAGCATCGCTTGCCGTTGGAACCTTGGCTGCGCAACCTGCGAAGGCGGCATCAACATCCCTAGCTATCGGTAGCGTTCTAGATATCGACAAGTTAGATCCACATACAGCAACAAACTTTGCAACTGTGCGTGCACTCGGTCTTGTTTATTCAAGCCTTATCGAAGTTGGCCCAGCCAACAAGCTCAAGACAGGGCTTGCAACAGCATGGCAGTTCAGTGCTGACGGGAAGACACTTCGCCTCACCTTACGTGAAGGCGTTAAATTCCACGATGGATCAACATTTGACGCAGTAGATGCGAAAGCTTCTCTCGAGCGCATTCTTGACCCAAAGACAACAGCAGCGGCACGTGCAAATATTTCAACGATCACTTCGATCTCAGCTTCTGGGCGCTATCTCACCCTGAACTTATCTGTCTCAAACATTCCAATTCTTGCAGCCCTTGATGGTGTGAATATGGCGATGCTTTCTTCTACAGATATTGCTGCGGGTAAAGTTGGCGGAACTAATAAGCCAAACGGCACAGGTGCTTACAAGTTCGAATCTTGGGAGCCAACACAATCAGTAAAGCTTTCAGCAAATCCAACCTATTGGATGGGTGAGCCAAAGATTTCTGACATCACAATTCGTGTCATTCCAAATGAGGCATCAATTCTCTCTGCAATGAATGCCGGAACAATTCAATTCGGAATCATCTCAGATCCTTTAATCGCGAAGCAGGTAAATACACGTAAGCTCAAGCTATACAAGACACCAGCTCTTGCTTACTACGCACTTCAATTGAACAATAAGGTTGCTCCATTCAATGATAAGAATGTTCGCCTTGCAGTTCAGTGCGCACTTGATCGTCAAGAAGTAGTGAACACAGCAATGCTTGGACAGGGAGCAATCTCTGGCCCAATTACAAGCCCTGCATACCGATCAAGCACTACTGCGCGTCCTTGCCCTAAGGCAGATCTAGCAAAAGCCAAGGCATATTTGACTGCATCAGGTAAGACAGATGTGACCTTCAAGGCACTTGTCACAAGCACTGGCTGGGCGACATCTGTTGCAATGGCACAGAACATCAAGGCTCAGCTTGCAAAGGCAGGCATCACAATGGAGCTCGATATCACTGACCAGGCGACATATGTTCCACGTTGGCTCGCTGGTGACTTCGTTGCAACACTTGCAAATAATGGTGGTCGTATCGATCCAGACACGATGTACACCCGTTACTTCACTTCTACAGGAAACTTGAACAAGGTTGCGACATATGCGTCTTCAACTCTTGATGCAAACTTCCTTAAGGGTAAGTCAAGTGCCAAATCTTCAGTCCGTGCAGAGGCGTATACAGCGATCTCTAAAGAACTTGAGGACAATGCAGTATGGGTATGGATTGCAACACCATTTGAATATCGTGTTGCAGATAAGAACCTAAAGAACTTCACAGCTCTTACAACAGGTTCTTTGCTCCCATTACGCTCAGCATCACTAGGATAAATTAAGTAAGAAGTGCGGTGCGCGATAGAAAAACTCGCGCACCGCACTTATCTTTTCAATCAATCAAAGGAGAGTTAAAGTGAATAAGAGACTGCCTTCAACAGTCTTCTTTACTCGCCTCGCGAGTGTGATCACGACCCTCTTCGGTATCTCAATATTTGTTTTCATTGTTTTACGCGTTATTCCCGGTGACTCAATCACTGGCTCATTAGGTATCGAAACAGGTGCTCTTACCCCTGAGCAGATCGAATCACTTCGAGCCTATTACGGGATAGATAAATCACTCTTTGGACAATATTTCTCATGGATGGGATCCTTTCTCACCGGCGATTTTGGCTTTGCTTATTCCAATGGAGTATCTGTCCTAGAACTGACAAAGTCAGCGTTACCTGTAACTATTCAATTGGCGCTCTTTGGAACCATCTTCGGTGTAATTCTTGGAATAAGTGTTGGAATGTTTAGCGCTAGCAAGCCAGGCAGCGTCCGTGACTTTGCTGGGCAGTTTTTCGGCCTTCTTGCACTTGCAGTCCCAGGTTTTGTACTAGCAACAACTCTCGTTACAGTCATGGCTAATGTCTTTGGTTATTTTCCAAACGGTTTTGAGTACATGTCACCTTGGGAAGACCCATGGATGAATTTTCAGCAGATGATGTTTCCTTCACTCGTTCTCGGAATTGCCGTCGCAGCACCAGTGATGCGGACTACTCGCTCGGCCCTACTTGAAACTGTCGATAAGGATTTTATCCGCACCGCTCATGGCAAAGGCGTGAAGCATCGTGTAGTTCAGTTTAAGCATGTACTTCGTAACTCACTTATTCCTATAGTCACCATGACCGGTATCCAATTTGGGTACTTATTGGGCGGTGCCGTAATTACCGAAAAAATCTTTGCGATGCCTGGAATGGGACGTCAAATCTTGGATGCTATTAATAAGCGCGAATACGCAACAGTTCAAAGTAGCGTCATGATTTTTGCAATCATGTTCGTGCTCATTAACTTAATAACTGACATCATTTACCGCCGAATAGATCCGAGAATTAAGTGAGCGCACCCGTGAAGGAAAAAACCTGGTTCTCATACTACTTAAAGAGTATTAGTGGTGTAATTGGTGGCATCTTAGTTTTGGTGATGTTTACGATTTCAATTCTTTCTGCACTCGGCATTACCCCGCATGATCCCCTCATTCAAGATCCGGTGAATGCACTTCAGGGGCCATCTGCTCAATATTGGTTTGGTACTGACCAATTCGGTCGCGACATTCTCTCCCGATGTATGGATGGAATGCGCAGATCCATGCTTGTTTCGGTAGTAGCCGTCTCAATTGCGACCCTCGTAGGTGTAATCCTTGGCATCGTTGGAGGATATTTTGGAAAGTTCCTCGATGGATTTGTAGTCCGATTCAGTGATGTCATTTTTGCCTTCCCAGCAATTCTTCTCGCTCTTGCAATTGTGAATAGCCTCGGAAACTCATGGATTGATACATCGCTAGCAATCGCTGTTGTCTACACTCCGATTTTCATTCGTGTCGCACGTGGTCCGGTTCTCAGCGTAAAGGAGATGGACTACGTAAAGGCAGTTCGAATCTTAGGTTTTTCAACTCCTAAGGTTCTCTTTAGCCATATTTTGCCTAACGTTCTCCCTCCTATTGTTATTCAAGTCGCTCTCTCTATGTCGTGGGCAATACTTACCGAGTCTGGTCTGAGTTTTCTAGGTCTTGGTACGCAGCCTCCTGATGCATCACTTGGTCTTATGGTTTCTGAGGCTCAATCTTTAGCAGCCTTTGCTTGGTGGACTTTGGCATTCCCATCACTATTTATCACTATTGCGGTGGTTGGTTTGAATCTTGTTGGAGATGGCCTTCGTGACTCTCTAGACCCAGCGCGACGGAGTTCATGATGAGTTCACCATTGATCAAAGTTTCAAATCTCACTGTGAGTACATCAGATGACAATCGTACGCTCGTCAATTCAGTCTCTTTTGAAATTGCACCTGGAGAGGCCGTTGGTGTCGTGGGTGAATCCGGTTCAGGTAAAACTCTGACCGCTCTCTCGCTGCTGGGTTTATTGCCTCGAGGCGTTCAAGCAACAGCAGGCTCAATTTCTTACGATGGCAAGGATCTCCTTCACACCGATAGTGAGACCCTGCGCTCTATTCGTGGAAATAAAATAGCGATGATCTATCAGGATCCAATGACTGCACTTAATCCAGTAATGCGATTAGGCGCACAGTTAATTGAAGTGATTGAATCTCATGAAGGCCAGTCTGGTGATGCCACAGAACGAGTTCTTACAGCCTTTTCAGATGTAGGCATTCCAGATCCTAAGAGAGCGTATGAGAGCTATCCGCATGAATTTTCTGGTGGTATGCGCCAAAGAGTGATGATTGCCATGGCGTTATTACTTTCTCCAGAGTTACTGATTGCAGATGAGCCAACAACAGCCCTAGATGTAACTATCCAGCAACAAATTCTTGCTCTCGTGATGCACGAGCGCCGTAAACGAAATATGTCGATGCTTTGGATTACTCATGACCTGGGAGTTGTGGCTAATCTCGTGGATCGAGTGATCGTTATGTATGCCGGGCGAATCGTTGAAGTGGGTAGCGTTAAAGATGTATTCACAAACCCTCAACATCCGTATACGGCAGGACTATTAGCCTCACTTCCAAAGGCCTCAGATAAGAACCGCACCCGACTTGTTTCGATTCCTGGGATCCCACCAAAGCCCTGGACTGTTGGAGAGAGTTGCGCATTTAGTGCGCGCTGTACTCGGGCTGATGATCAGTGCAGAACCACGCTGCCTTTACTCCGTGAAAACTCCTCTACACAGGCAGCATGTTTTCATCTGATGGGAGAGAAGCGATGACGCTAGCAATTACTGATGTGACAAAGAAATATAAAATCCGAACGACTGGCGCGCAGGTCAATGCGCTTAATGGTGTGACGATTGTGCTGCCCGCTAAACAAACTCTTGGAATAGTTGGCGAGAGTGGATGTGGAAAGTCAACACTTGCTCGAATGATTACCGGCCTAGAGCAACCGACGGCAGGTACCGTTACATGGAACAATGAAGAAATCTTTGATAAAGCCAAGAATATGCTTTCAAGCAAACACTCAAAGATTCAACTTGTATTTCAGGATCCTTACTCTTCTTTGAATCCGCGCCAGAAAATCGGTGAAGCACTTTCAGAAGTTCTTACCGTACATAAGTTAGTAGAAAAAAGTGCCATACCTGCGCGTATTGATGAGTTACTGACAGAAGTTGGAATCAGCCCAGATCTTGCCCATCGTTATCCGCATCAACTTTCTGGTGGACAACGTCAAAGAGTGAGTATTGCCCGAGCGTTGGCATCGCAACCAGATCTTTTAGTACTTGATGAACCGGTATCTGCCCTTGACGTATCTGTACGAGCTGAAGTAATGAATCTCCTTATTGATTTACGTGAGCGACTTGGGTTGACATATATATTCATCAGCCACGATTTATCAATGATTCGCCACATCTCTGATCAGATAGCGGTGATGTACCTAGGTCGGATAGTTGAATCTGGATCATGGGATGCTGTTTTAGAAAACCCTCGCCATCCCTATACCCGAGCTTTAATTGCTGCAATGCCCGACCACACGATGGTTGGCAATGATCTATACGAAGCGCCACTCGCGGGAGAAGTACCTGATCCTGCGGCTATGCCTTCTGGTTGCGCATTCCATTTACGTTGTCCTATCGCGGTCCCATCGTGTGCGGTAAATATCCAGAATTTACGAGAAGTTGAAGAGAGCCACTTAATCGCTTGCCAGGAGGTAAAGTAAATGAAGGTTATCGGAATGATCTCTGGAACATCCTTTGACGGCATTGATGCAGGTTGCTTTGATATCAATGTGGTCGATGGAGTGATGTCGGCGAAACTTATTGGTTTTGAAAGCTACGAGTATAAGCAAGATGTGCATGACCTGATCGCTAAGGCGATGCCTCCTCAGAGAACAGATCTCGAATCTATCTGCATTCTTGATACATATATAGGGCAGGAATTTGCACGCGCAGCAGTTGATCTTTCGCAAAAATTGTCTATCACCGCTGATCTCATTGTCTCTCATGGGCAAACCGTTTTTCACTGGATTGATCAATCAAATAAAGCACGTGGGACTCTTCAAATTGGTGAACCCACTTGGATAGCAGAAGCCACAGGAGTAACCGTTGTTTCAAATATCAGATCGCGAGATGTCGTCGTAGGCGGCCATGGCGCACCACTAGTGAGCATTCTTGACCAACTTCTATTGGGAAGCCATGACGAGCCGGTCGCAGCACTAAACCTTGGTGGTATCTCAAATGTGACGGTGACTGGCACAGGTCTCACTCCAATTGCTTACGATATTGGACCAGCTAATGGGCTCTTGGATGCGGCAATTTCTGCATTCACGAATGGTGCTTCTCACTATGATGAAGATGGAAAATTAGCAGCATCAGGAAAAGTAGATTCAGTTGTTTTAGGAAAGTTGTTGCAAGAGCCTTACTATGCACTTGCAGCGCCGAAATCAACAGGTAAAGAACTCTTCCACCTTCCATATATCACAGCGCATTTCGGTGAAGTTTCTTCATGGAAGATTGAAGATGTTATGGCTACTTTGTTAGCGCTTACCGTAGAAACTGTCGCACTTGATGTTGAGAAATATAAAGTCTCACAGCTCTTTGTCGCTGGTGGTGGCAGTGCAAACCCGGTAATGATGAAGGCGCTCACCGAACGACTTGTACCCTGTGAAGTACTTTCGATGTCCTCACTGGGTGTTGATCCTCGCCAGAAAGAGGCTCTCGCCTTTGCGATTATGGGTTATCTATCTGCACACGGTCAACCAGGTTCTATTCCTTCATGCACTGGTGCTAACAAAGCAACAATTCTTGGTTCATTTACGCCAGGATCTGGTCCTTTACGCATTCCTGAGCCTTTGGCTAAGGCACCAACCTCACTCGTTATCCTCTAACTAAGAAATATCTGCGATGAGTTCAATCTCAAGTGCACCCCACTCAGGAGTCACGCGAGATTTACCGGTGGCAGTGAAACCGTTTTTTAGATACAACGAATTAGCTCTCTCGTTCTCGGCAAAGACCCAGAGCGTCATTGCCGTAAAACCAGCGTCCTTATTTCTTTTCATGGACTCTAAAAGTGCAAATTTTCCATATCCACGACCTGCGAAATCTGGATCAACATATAGCGAGAAGAGGTGTCCTTGCGTAGGCTCATCTTTATCGCTACCTATTCGAAAGACTGCAACTACATCTTCACCCTCTAGTACCAGCATTGTCTGCTTATCTCCTGGCGTCTCAATGCTTGTTCTCCAAAGTTCTTGCGCGGATTCGAAATCAAATTTCGCACGGGCGCTCTCAGAGAGAACTGATGCATATGAGATTGTCCAGCAGCGTAAAAATAAGGTGGCAATAAGGGGAAGATCTTCAATCTCTGCTGACTTTAGGTGCATGGGACCAATCCTATGACGTCATTGAATTTTGCCTTAGGGCGCCACGAAGTTATTCTGCGAGAACCATTTGTGACAGCTCTTAGATCAGTTGACCGATATCCCGTAATCACCTACACAATCAGTGAAGGTGAACATCTACGCGGTATCGGTGAGTGTGTTGCTACACCCGCAATTGTCGGTGACTCCATCGAAGGAATCGAAAAAGATCTCAAAGAGATCATTACCCCGGCTCTTTCAGATACTAATGAATTCGAAGAAGGCTTAGAGGTGCTTCGATCAGTTACTGCCGCATCGAGCAGTATCGCTGCTGCAGATATTGCTCTCCACTCATTTTTTGCGAACAAATCTGGGTTATCACTGGGCCAGTTTCTCGGAAGTAAGGCCGATGTAATCAAGAGTGATGTAACTATTCCTATCGCCGAGCCAGAAGAGTTAGAGAGAATTCTGCACGATCGTATGAATCAGGGCTTCACCACCTTCAAAATCAAATTAAAGGCAGAAGATTTAAAGAGTAATCTCGCCACAATGAGCCAGATATCTTCCTTTGTTGGCGCTGGCATCACTTTGAGAGTTGATCCAAACCAAGCCTGGGATTTCGATTACAGTAAATCATTTCTTGAAGGTCTCGCTTCGGCAGAGATAGAAATTGAATACCTTGAACAACCCATTGGAAAGAATCAGATAGAAGAGCTTGCCGCGCTTACCGCCCTCAATCTTGCTCCGATCATGGCAGATGAGTCACTTTTCACGCTTAAAGACCTTGATCAACTTATTGAAGTTAAGGCGTGTTCGTGGGTGAATGTGAAACTACTTAAAAGTGGTGGGATTGCTCCCGCTAAAGCAATTGCTGAACGTGCGCTGGAGAACGGCATTCAAGTCTCAATTGGGAGCATGATGGAAGGTGCTGGCGGAGTGATGGCAGCAGCCCTGCTCGCAGCATCCCTTGCCCCTGATGTGGTTCATGATCTTGATGCGCCTTGGTGGCATAGAGATAGCCAACTTAACTATTTAGCGGGAGAGTTAGCGCTATGACCCTAGGAAAGATCACTGCTTCAAGCGTTGCAGGTGAGCGCACAATTGAATGCCTTGGCATGCGAAATGAAACGCTTTCTGTCAATGAATCCACAGCATGTGATTTAGGATCTATCACAAAAATAATTTCAACAACATCGATAATTATGAAATTAGTAGAAACAAAATCTCTAGCACTCAATGATGTAGTTTCACGATACTTACCCGAGTGGAGCACATATTCACGACAAGGAGTTACTGTTGCTGACCTCTTAGAGCATCAAGCAGGGCTCAATGAATGGCGCCCCTTGTATGTTTCGCAGGAAAATGGTGCCGCAGCTCGCTTGGCGATTGCGCAAGAGGGATACAAATATTCCGAAGGACGTCACTACTCGGATCTAGGATTCATAACTCTTGGAAATATCATCACAGAGATTCTCGCAACAACTCTAGATGAGGCTTTTAAAGAGTTGGTGGGAACCCCTTTATCGCTAACTTCAACGCAGTTCGCACAACCATCTGATGCCAGTAATGTCTTTGCTTCATCATTTGGTGACCGTGCAGAACTTGAGATGGTGAGAAATCAAACCCCATACTCAACAGTTGAGAGCGCTGAGGATTTCGCTGGTTGGCGCACGCACATTCTCGAGGGAGAAATAAATGATGGAAATGCCTTTCATCTCTATGGGGGCGTCAGCGGACATGCGGGGCTTTTCTCAACTGCAATAGATCTCTTGATATACGGCGAAGCCATTCTGGAGAGCCTCAATGGCAACGGTTATTTTGATAGCCACGTTCTCAATACATTTTTCACTGTGGGCAGGGATCCCATCCAAGGTCTCGGTTTTCGTACCTGGGAGCACCAGGGTGAAATTGAATATTGGGGCCACACGGGCTTTCCGGGAACGGCTCTAGCGATTTCACCGAAGGCTGAGAGCGTCGCCGTTCTGCTGACTAACCGCCTTCTGACGCGTGCAGAAAGCGAAAAAACAGAGGATATTTTTCTAGATTTTCGTGAAGTGATGCGCAATCGTTATAGATAGAAAAGCAAATATCACCCTCTTAGCCCTATATATTTACGGCAAGATTTTTCATAGACTCTGCATCATTGCGAAATGTTTTTTCACACGAAGGAGGAGGCTCTTGTGGCACAGCTAGAAAAGCACCCGATCTTCGGTGATCTCTTAGGCGAGATTGCAAACCAAATTCCATCGTTTCATGCAAGTGAAGTTGCAATCGCAGATGCAATCTTAAGTAACCCAGATCTATCTGCGACCATGAATATTTCTCAGATTGCAGATAAAAGCGGGACATCAGTTGCCTCGGTAGTACGGTTTTGTAAAACGCTCGGATTTAAAGGGTATCCAGAATTTCGTATGGCACTTATCGGCCAGCTCAGTCGCCAAGTCGCACATGGCACAGATCTTCATCTCGATGGCGGAATTACCGTAGATGACTCGGCCGACGAAGTAATTCGTAAGATTGCATATGCTGATTCGCTAGCGATTAAAACAACAGCAGAGAGATTAGATGTTGAGAAATTTGTGAAAGTCGTTGATAGTTGGGAGAAAGCCAGCACCATTGGAATTATTGGATTTGCCTCCAGCGGCTATGTTGCTATGGACCTTCAGCTCAAACTCAATCGCTTAGGTAAGCGATCTGTTGCGTGGTCAGATTTGCATACCGCGCTTACATCTATCTCTGTCTTAAAGGAAGGTGATGTTCTCGTTGCTATCAGCCATAGCGGAACAACGCTCGACATTATTGATGTGATCTCTGAATTTAAAGAAAAAGGAATCACAATTGTTCTGATCACAAATGCTCTACGTAGCCCTGCTACAGCAATTGCAGATTTAGTTTTATTTACCTCTGCTCGCGAAACCACCTTGCGAAGCGGAGCAACGGCAAGTCGTATTGCCCAATTAACGGTGGTTGATTGTCTCTGCGTCTCCCTGGCGCAGAGAAACTGGAGCGGTACAAAGGTCGCTCTAGATGAATCTAGGGCGGCAGTGGGACGTCGTTCTGGAAAAAAACTGAGCGAAGTTGAGAAACCTCGTTCAAAACCAACATCCCACTCTCGAGGAGGAAAATAAGTGAAGATCTCACAACGCCGCGCACGCGGTTTGGTAGTTGCGGCAATTGCTGCGTCAGTTATTGCTGGCCCAGTTATCGCTTCAATGCCAGCAAAGGCAGCAACAGAACTTACATTCTGGAGCTGGCGCACAGAAGATAAGGCTTTCTATGAAGAGCAGATGGCAATCTTTAAAGAAAAGACTGGTATCTCAGTTAAGTTCACGCCATATGTAAACACTGAGTACAACGCAATTCTTTCAACTGCACTCACAGCCGGAAGCGGTCCAGATGTAATGCAGATTCGCCCATACGGTGGCATGGCAACCCTTTCAGATGCAGGAAACTTCCTAGCGCTCACAACAACAGATGTTCCAGCGCTCAAGAGAATGTCTCCAGGAACTCTTGCTGGAGTTCAGGGCTATGCAGTTAAGAAGCAATTTGGTCTTCCATATGCAACTTCAGTTATTGGAGTTATGTATAACCCAGATCTTCTTAAGCAGGCTGGCGTAAAGGCTCTCCCATCAACATGGGATTCATTCCTTCGCGTTCTTGCTCAGGTGAAGGCTAAGGGAATTCTTCCACTAGGTAACGGAACAGGTAACGCTCCAAGTATCGAGCAGTTGCATGCAGGAATTGGGCCAACCTTCTACGGCGGTACACAATTCTTTAACGATGTCGTTAAGGGAACTCGTACCTTCACAGATAAGAATTACGTTGCCTCACTTCAAGCTGTAAAGGATCTTGTTCCTTACATGCCACCAACCCCTGCAGGTCTTGATTACAACACTGCACGTGGATTGTTTGCTAACGAAAAGGCAGCCTTCTACATTGGTGGAAACTATGAGATCTCATACTTCCGCTCACTTAACCCATCACTTAACGTTGCTTGGATGCCAGCACCAGCTGCTGCGCCAGGTGCTAAGCGTTATGCAACAACATGGGCTGACGGTGGTTTTGGTATCAATGCAAAGACCAAGGCAAAGCCAGAAGCAATTAAGCTATTGAACTTCCTTGCTAGCAAGGACTTCAATCAAGCTGCAGCAGATCAACTTGGATGGATCCCAACGGCTCCATTTATCAAGATCACAGATCCAGCGGTAGCAAAGATGTCCAAGTCATTGGCATCACAAGGCACACCATTCTTGAATGTAGTTGGTTTCCGATTCGGAACACCTACAAGCTCAGCAATCCTGCAGCCAGGATTCCAGAAGCTCACTGCGGGAACAATTTCTGCCGCAGATCTAGCGAAGGAAGTTCAAGCAGCAGTTGCATCATGGTACGCGCCACAAAAAGGTAAGTCCTAAGAAATAGAGATCGGGTGCGGAAATCAATTTTTCCGCACCCGATTTTTCTTGTTAAATATCAATAGAATTAGAGGAGATTAAGTGAAACTCAGTGGCATTAAGAGAGAGCAGCGTAAATTCCGCTGGCTCCTACTTACCCCAGGTCTCTTAATCATCGTTATCTTTACCAGTGTCCCCGCGCTCACTACTTTGAGTTACGCCTTCTTTAAGTGGGAAGGCTTTGTTCGAGGGTCTTGGGCTGGATTTGAAAATTTTGAGCGATTATTCTCATTCCCCTTTAGAGATCAATTCCTAATGGCGCTACGTCATAACACCTTAGTTTTTATTGCGATCATGGTTATCCAAACTTCCCTTGGACTACTCATTGCCTATGCTCTCTTTAACTTAAAGAGAGGGCAACGATTCTTTCGTACCGTGACCTTCTTGCCAGTGATTTTCTCGTTGGTGATCGTTGGATACATGTGGCAGATAATGCTCGATCCATATTACGGACCAATCAATATGATCTTAGGAGATCTTGGTCAGCCGGTCTGGGCGAAGGCATGGCTTGGCGATACAGCAACAGCGCTACCTACCCTTGTCTTTATCAATCTTTGGCGCTGGGTCGGATTTCCCGCAATTATCTTCCTGGCAGGTTTAAACGCCATTAGTACTGACTATATTGAAGCAGCACGTATTGATGGCGCTTCAGAAGGCAAAATCTTTAGAAAGATCCTCTTTCCTTTGCTAGCGCCCTCCATGACGATTATTACAATCCTGACATTTATCGGAGCCTATGAATGGTTTGATCTTCCATACATTCTCGGCGGATCTAATGGTTCACCGGCAGGATCGACCGACACCTTGGCGCTGATGTTCTATCGTCTCTCATTTGGATCAATTGATTCCGGTGCTAACGAAGTCGGTGTTGGTTCAGCACTTGGCGTGATCATCTTCACCATTGTTGGAGTCGGAGCAGCTGTTGGTTCTAAATTATTGCGCCGCAGAGAGGTGGAGATGTAAATGAAACTCATGTTCTCAAAGACATTCTTCCGAGCAGTACTGATCTTTAATGCATTTGCGATTTTGATTCCAGTTCTCTTCATCTTTAACTCAAGCCTTCGCGAAACAAGTGATTTCGCATTGACTCCATTTAAATTGGCGACAGATCCAGCGTGGAGTAACTTCGCTTCAGTGTGGCAAGATGGAGATTTTGCGATTTATCTTAAGAATTCACTTATCGTCACCGGCGGATCTCTCATCCTGATAATCATCTGTGCCTTAGGCGCAGGCTTTGTGCTCGGCCGTTATGAATTTAGAGGCCACAGTTTGATCATGGCATTTGTTCTTTCAGGCATGCTCATCCCTGCCAAACTTGCAATCCTGCCCCTCTTTATTCAACTCAAGTGGATGAACTTGTTAGATTCACATCTTGGTTTGATTTTGGTCTATGCGGCAGGAGCGCTGCCAGCGGCGATATTTATCATGAGCGGTTTTTTTAGAACCTTGCCAGCAGATCTAGATAATGCAGCTCGCATCGATGGTGCATCTGAATTCCAATTGCTGCGCCGAGTCTTGATGCCATTAGTACGTCCAGGAATGGCTATCGTGGCAATCTATTCGGCGATTCCGATCTGGAATGACTTCTTCTTGCCTCTGGTATTTCTCCAAGATCCAGAGAAGAAGACGATCATGCAGGGGCTCACAATGTTCTTTGGACAGTACTCATCACAATGGGGAGTCCTCTTTGCAGGCCTAACGATGGCGGCTCTACCTTTGATCGTTCTCTACCTTGTTCTATCTGAGCAATTCATTAAGGGACTTACTGCAGGCGCTGTGAAAGGCTAGCCCCATGTACTTTTTGGGGATCGATGCTGGAGCATCTGCAACACAGTGGGTTCTCCATGATGGCAACGAGATAGTTGCTCGCGGAACTGCCGGTCCGATTGATGGGCATATCTCACGTCCTGAATCTCGAACACGAATGCAGTCCACCTTGATGCAGATTGCTAGTGAATGTAAATCTGACGTTACTGCGATCACTATCGGACTTACCGGCATTGCAGAGACAGATAAAGAACGTGCAGAGACTCTTCAGATTATTGGTGGCATCTTCCCTGGAGCAACTCTTGAGTTACTCAGTGATATTCATCTTGCCTACCGTGTTCACTTTGGTAGAAAAACTGGCGTGCTTCTTTACGCCGGAACTGGCGCGGTTGCCTGCACAAAGATAAATGATGAGTTAGTTCGAGTAGGTGGCTGGGGTTATCTGCTTGGTGATGAAGGTGCAGGATATTGGATTGGTCGCGAAGCAATTAGAGCGTTGATGATTTATGTCGATAGATCTGAAAAGCCAGCACCGGGTTCACTCGAAGATGATGTTGCAAAGACAATAGAGGGCAGTACATGGGCTGATGTAAAGCAATTTGTCTATGGAAACAACCGGAGCGAGATCGCAGCGCTGGCACAGATTGTCTTTGGTCATCAGAGTCAAGAGAGCGCGATAAAAATCCTTGAGTCAGCTGCAAAGCATTTAGCTGAACTTGTAAATCGCGTGGATGAGATCACAGGCGATATTTCATTACCAGTCACATTTACCGGAGGAACTTCACGTGGTGAAGGCCCACTTAATAACTATTTGATGCAGCACTTGGCGGGACGTATAACAATCTCGCATCGAGATATCGCCGAAGGTGCAGCGCTATTGGCTAAGGAAGCTTCTTCCCAGGGTTAAGAATTCCCTTTGGATCAAATGCTTTCTTAATCGCACGTTGCAGTTCGATGACAGCGGGTGAAAGCTCATTGGCTGCAAAACCTTGTTTGATTGAGCCGATTCCATGTTCGCCCGATGCGGTTCCACCGAGTGATTGCGCGATCTCAACAATTTCGCCAAATGCTGCAATTGCACGCTCTTGCGCCTTGAGATCCCCATGGTCGTGAACGATTGTGGGGTGCATATTTCCATCACCAGCGTGGCCAAAGATACCGATGGTGAGGTCATACTTTGTAGAGAGCGCTTCTACTCGTTCAACTAATTCGGCGATCTTGGAAATCGGTACTGCGACATCATCAAGCAGTGTGGCACCGAGGCGCTCAAGTGCTGGGTAGGCGAGTTTGCGAACACGAATGAATTCAACGGCATCTGCTGCTTCAGTGGATGCAGCGCCATCGATCATCTCAAAACTTTGACAGAGTGTGAGTACTTCATCTGCACGATCTTGATCTTCATCTAATTGCATTAATAGAACTGATCCTGCAATTTCAAATCCCAATGGATGCCATGCCTCAACTGCTTTTAGAGTTGTCTGATCAATGATTTCTAGCATGGATGGCTTAAATTTTAATAGGGCAGCAGCAGCGGCTGCAGCGCTCTTGATATGTGGAAAAGTTGCAATGATTGTGGCGGGTGTATCAGGGCGTACTGCCAACCCAACAATAAGTTCAGTGATGATTCCAAGCGTTCCTTCTGAACCGATCATTAAACGGGTGAGATCAAGAGTAGTAACTGCTTTTTTCGTGGCGCTACCAAGGTTAACGATTTGGCCATCTGCCATGACAACGGTGAGTGCGCGAACGTGGGCGGATGTGACCCCGTATTTAACGCAGCACATTCCGCCGGCATTAGTTGCTGCGTTTCCGCCAATAGTTGACCAATCACGGCTTGCAGGATCTGGAAGATAGGCAAGACCCTTAAGCTCTGCCGCCTTATCTAAATCAAGATTAATCACACCTGCCTCAACGCGAGCAATCATATTTGTTTCATCAATTTCAATAATTGAATTCATCTTCTCAAGTGAGATAACTAGCGATGTTGAAGTCGCATTTGCTCCACCAGAGAGTCCGCTGCCCGCACCTCGTGCAACAACAGGAATATTGTGAGCATGTGCATATGCCACCGCCTTTGAAACTTCTTCTGTTGATTTTGCAAGAAGAACGAGCGCTGCGGGCTCATGCGGTGCAAAAGGTGCTTGATCTTTTGAGTATGACGCCGTGATTTCGGGATCTGAGATAAGTGATGCGTTCTCACCGAGCGCTGCTCTGAGTCCGCCGAGGTGATCCATTTGAGAATTTTACCCTTAAATCAATGATGTGGGAGCGAGAAGCGTTGCCCCTTCACGGATACAACAAGACCATCTTCTAATAGGGTGAGAAGCGCCTTCTCGACCTGTGATGGAACATCCCACAGAAGCATGATCTCTTTCTTCTGTAGCACAGGGTTTTCTCTCAAGGCTTGAACAATCACACCTCTGCATTGTCGATCAGTACCATGCCAGGTTTGTGTGCGTTTAGGTTGATCAGAGAGCGGATAGTCAAGACTGCGCCACTTACATTGGCTGGCAAGGGGACATCGACCGCACTGTGGTTTTTTGGCGGTACAGATAAGAGCGCCAAGCTCCATTGTTGCAGCAGCCCAGATGTGTGCATCCCTTTCTGGAATTAACACTTCTCTTGCAACGCGCTCTGATTTTGTTGGTGCAGCCTTTGGAACTTCAACACCATCAATCACGCGCGAAAAAAGCCTTCTGATATTGATATCGAGCACGAGTGATCTGCCGTTAAATGCAAATGCGACAAGCGCTGCACTTGTGTATTCACCTATTCCTGGAAGTGCCCGTAACTCTTGCTCTGTCTTTGGAACTACACCGTGATACTGACTCGTAATAACTTTGGCGCATTCATGTAGCCGAAGTGCGCGTCGCGGATAGCCAAGGCGCCCCCATGCCGTAATTATTTCGGCAGGAGTTGCGCGAGCAAGGGATGCGGCAGTTGGCCAACGTTTCATCCATTGAATGTAGATCGGAAGAACACGTGCAACAGGAGTTTGTTGCAACATGATTTCACTTACTAGAACTCCCCATGGATCGCTATCACGCCAAGGAAGATCGCGTTTATTCTCTTGATACCAAGTTAATACTGGCTGATGAAGAGATTTCATTCCCCAGAGATCGCAACCCTTTTTAAACCTTGATCAAGGCGAGAGATTTCAATAATCTCCATGCCATCGATCTTTACATCACTGCCTGCGGGAACTAACGCCTTCTTAAATCCGAGTCGATACGCCTCAGCTAATCTGCGCGAAACTCCGCTTACTTTACGAATCTCGCCAGCAAGACCAACCTCACCGATTGCAACAAGATCAGGGGGGAGTGCCAGACCCTTAGCAGCCGATGCAACAGCAAGTGCCAGCGCTAAATCTGCAGCAGGCTCTGACATTTTCATACCGCCAACAGTTGCTGCATAGACATCACGGCCACCAACTCGCACACCCGCGCGCAATTCAAGAACAGCCAAAGTCATTGAGGTACGGGCTGAATCAAGACCACTTGTTACACGGCGTGCATTTCCAAAATCACTTTCGCGACTAGCGCTCACCAACGCTTGAATTTCAGCGAGCAGTGGGCGACGCCCTTCGAGTGTGACGGTGACGCATGTTCCAGGAACTGGCTCGCTATGGCGTGAGGTGAAGAGACCGGTGGGATCAATCACTGATTCGATCCCAGTATCACTTAAATCAAAACAACCCACTTCATCACTTGCTCCGAAGCGATTTTTGATTGCACGAATGAGTCGCAATCGTGAATGGCGTTCTCCTTCAAATTGCAGAACAACATCAACGATATGTTCAAGCAGTCGCGGACCGGCAATCGAGCCATCCTTAGTGACATGTCCAACTAACAAGAGCGTGATATCGCGATCTTTACAGATGCGAATAAGCGCTCCGGCAACTTCACGCACCTGTGTTACTCCACCAGGTGCTCCATCGGCGGCAGAGCTTCCGATTGTCTGCACGCTATCGATAATGACAAGTGCGGGTTTAACTGCATCAATATGAGCGATAACTGCGCCGAGATCAGTTTCAGATGCGAGAAAAAGTTGTGGATCAACTGCGTTGATACGTTCTGCGCGAAGACGAACCTGTGATGCTGACTCTTCACCGCTAATGTAGAGAGCGCTCATTCCTTTAGAGGCAGTTTGTGCAGCAACTGAGAGGAGAAGAGTTGATTTTCCAACGCCGGGTTCACCTGCCAACAAAATTGCTGCACCAGGAACAAGACCGCCACCTAGTACGCGATCGAGTTCACTTACGCCGGTTTCGCGGGCGCGCGCGGAACTCAGATCGACATCGCCAATGGGTGTTGCTGCATGTGAAACAGTTCCTGCAACAAGTGAGAGTTTCTTCGGAGCAGCAACCTCTTCAACGCATCCCCACGCCTGGCATTCACCGCAGCGGCCTACCCACTTTTGGGATGTCCAACCGCATTCAGTGCAGCGGAATGGATCTTTCTCAACCTTGGCCATGGAGTGAGCCTAAAGCAAAGGTATGACTCGCGCCTTACTTGCCGGCTTGAAGTGTTGCTGGATGCTGGATAACAAAGAGCGGAAGACTGCGGGCTTGAGCATCTTTGATACCCGCCATGCGTGCATCGCAGTGGCGCGCCAAAATCTCGTAGGCCTCTTCGCCCATAAGCGCCTTAAGTTCTGCGCGATTTGAGATGTAGACAGGTTCGCGACCGACGTGAGCTTCGGTATTACTTGTGCAATACCAATCAAAATCATCTCCACCATCGCCCCAACCAAGGCGCTCGTACTCACCAATTACAGTGATTGAATATTCGCGCTCGCCCACTTCACGTTCTTCAAAGCTACGACGAAGTGGAAGCTGCCAACAGACATCTGGTTTAGTGTCTACAAAATGTTTATTCTCTTTTTCAGCCAAGTGATGAAGTACGCAACCAAATGAACCTGTGAAACCTGGCGCCTCATAACCTTTACGGTTAAGAAAAATACACGCATCATTAACAGTTCTCGTCTTGCGCTCATCATCTTCATCTAAATCTGTTATTCGTAGAAGTCTGCCAGGCTTTTTTGGACGCGCCTCTTCATAAAACTGCCACATTTGCGGGGTCAGATAGGCAGCAGCGGCTTGCACGCGCTTCTCATCGTCCTCATCAGAGTACATCGCACCTTCAGTGCAACATCCATCATTTGGACGGTCTTTAAAGACACCCTGACAGCCATCGCCATATATGCAGGTCCAATTAGATGTGAGCCATGTCAAGTCACATTTAAAAATTCCTAATTCGTCGTTGGGATCGGCGAATTCGACCCAGTCGCGGGCAAAACCTGGTTTAACTTCAGACATAGGTGCAGAGCCTACGCGTACTCTTTCGCTATGGCTAATCAGCAGAAAGTGGCAGTTATCGGTGCCGGGGTAATGGGAGAGGGTTTAATCGCAGCCCTTGCCCTTGCAGGTGTTGCACCTTCACTGATTACAATCGTTGAAAAGCGAAGAGAACGTGTTGCTGAGTTAGTCACTAAATATGGTGTGATCTCAGAGACTCTCAATGAAGCTGTTGGAAGTAGTGATGTGATCCTGCTGGTCGTAAAGCCGCAAGATCTGCAAGAGCTACTTGTTGAAATTTCACCAGTAATCAATAAGAGCGCGCTAGTTATGAGTTTTGCGGCTGGAAAACGCATCGACTTCATCGCCAGCCACCTAGGAACCAAAAATCCGATAGTTCGCGTGATGCCAAATACGCCGACATCGATCGGACTTGGGGCGGCTGGGTACTCATGTAGCGCTGGAGTCACAGCTGAACAAGAAGCATTCATCTCATCATTTCTTAGCGCGGCTGGAAAGGCGATTGAAATTGATGAATCGTTACAAGGGGCTGTGACGGCTACAAGCGGATCTGGGCCCGCATATTTCTTCGCATTCGTTGAAGCGATGGTTGATGGCGCTGTTGCACTAGGCCTGAGCCGAGAAGATGCAACAACGCTAACAATTCAAACAATCACGGGCTCTGCCGCACTCTTGGAGAGATCTGGAGATTCACCAACGACTCTGCGAGAGAAAGTCACAAGTCCAAATGGCACAACGGCTGCCGCGCTCGCATCATTTAGCGAAGATAAACTGGCAGAGATTGTTGCGCGCGCGATGAAAGCTGCACGTGATCGTGGTGAAGAATTAGCATGATCCGCAAAGCATTCATCCCCATTATTCTTGTAGCAACACTTGCTTCAACTCCTTTTTCAAGCGCTGCACCAAAATCAATTGCTTCAGTTGAGATAAGTAAAGTGTCGACAGTAATCGATCATGAAGGTGCAGTAATCAATAATCAGGGAATAACTCTGTACTCCAATGAAGAGAAGAAAGTTTTAGTCACCTCACTTGATTTTACTGGTACAGAGAAATGGGCCCTTATTCTTGAGGAGCGCGCTGATCAGATTGCGATGGCTGCAACAACTGATAAAGATGGAAATATATGGCTGGCAGGGTTGATATCAGCCACTTCTGAGACAGTTTCTGCAACAACAGGTGCGGTCAATGTCGATAGCGTGATTGTTGAACCCGTGAATCCGATAAGAGCTGACCTCAACACATTAACGCTGTGGAAGATTTCTCCAGATGGTGTGCTCACTGCAACCTTTACTGACTCGGCTACAGCGCCTTCACTGATTACCGCAATCTCTCACTCTTCCAACGGTATTTGGATTCTGGGAGACCGTGGTGCGGGAAGTATTCTTGTAAATGCAACACTCAATGGAAAGTTCTCTAAAGCGGTAACGATCGGTACCGCGAAGAGTTCACTCACATCAATTTTTCGAAATAGCGATGGCTCAGCCCAAATTTATGGTTCAAGTGCTGAATCTCTTGGCGGAAAAGCTCTCGTTGGTCGTAGAGATGGAATTCTTGCAAAGGTCAATAAATCTGGTTCGCTTACAAATGTAGTTCGTAGCTCAGCTAACTCGGCCACACGCAATTGGCTCAGTGCAACGTCAACATACTTTCTCACTGGAGAAGTGAAAGCCGGTGGCAAATCAGAGAGTGCATTTACCAAATTCAACTCAAGTTTTGCACCAGTGTGGACTCTTCGTCTTCCTTCACAAACAAGTATTGCAGCGGCAAGCGGTCCAAATGGATCGCACTACGCACTCTTTAACTCAACATCGGCGATCCCACGTGTAACGGGGTGGAGGCCAACAACACCAACCTCGCTTGTACTTCGCTTTGACGCCAAGGGCGTGATCACCCAAGCGCTGCGAGCAAATCAAGTGAAAACAGTTCGGGCGATGGCCCATGTGAGTGGAGTTGGCTTAGTGATAGTAAGTGCGTCAGGAATTTTTAAAGGTTAAGGCCGAGCAAGTGAAAGGTTGCCGTCGATATGGGCAACTACAGAAAGTTTTCCTCCAACAGTGATCCATCTCCCGCTGATGCCATTAAGTGCGCTGTTACGCGAGATCAGGGAAATTTTCTTTGTCGCAAAATCAATGGAGCAGAGTCGATCTTCACAATTAAAGAGCGCTGATTTTCCATTGGTCCGTAACCATCTATTCGGAGTTCCATATATGGCAGTATCGAAAGTTTGGACGTTTATTGCACCGCTACCAAGGGTTGCAGATCGAAGTTGAGTCGGCTTTGGAATTGCAGATGTTCCAAGCCAGAGGGCGAAGGCTCGATCAGGAGTGACCGAGAGCGCCACGTCATAGCCTGTCATTGCAAGAGATTCAGAAGATTCTTCCAAAGTTTGAAAGACCCACTTCGTTGGATCAATAGTCGTTCTTGTCGCTAAACGTATTGCACCCGAAGTCACTTCTTTCTTCTGATTAATCACTAAGACTGAGTCATAGAGAACGTAGCTCTTTTTTCCGTCATAGCCAGCAGCGAGATGGAAGGCCACGTCTCCTGTTGTGCGCCCATCAGTTTTTCTATCGCCGTCAACAAGTTCATAGACCCACTTGTTACTCCCTGTGAGTTTGTAAGCGCCGAGTAAAATTCCTTGAGATTCATCACGATAAAAGACCTGCAGCCCTGTAGGTGTAGCCAGACAGGCATTTGAGACACTCACATCACTTGCTGTTCGAACGCGGACCTTATCCTCGTAGTTATTTACTGAAGGTCCGTTTCCATCAACAATTTCAACAGTGACTTTTGTTCCATCATATGTTGCATGTCGAAGATCTTTATCTGTGCCATCGGCATAAAACATATGAAGTTGCTGCTTTGTCCCGGTGCCGCTGATACACAAAGAAATCGGACTAGTGATCTCGTTCCTTGTTCGGTTGGTACCGCCAGCGCCATCAATTGTCGTCTTTCTCCAAGCAAGCCCATTCCATATAGCCATCTTTAAAACACCGTTAACTCCATTGGAGTAAACAATCGTTGGCTTTTTATTAAATGTCGTCGTCGCAATCTGCGCTGGCTCAACATTTGGATCAATAATCGTGGCTTTCCAGGCAGGCTCTGGAACTACTGCATTGGTTGTCACAAGTGGAGATGTGCCAAGAGAGTTACTCGCAGTAATTGTAAATGTGTGTGATGTGCCGTTCTTTAATCCGCCCATGACAACCGGACTCGTTGTGCCACTTCTTTCAGCACCTGTCCTCACATTTCGCACTGTATAGGCGGTAACTTGCGCGGTACGTAGATTTGCTGGGGGATCCCATTTCACAATAGCAGCACCATCTGCGACAACAGCCTGTGCATTTCTTACAACAGTGGGAAGTTCAACAGCTACACCGGCAGGCGGCTTCGTACGCATATCCTCCATCATTGCCAATAACAAAGGACCAGGACCGGCAAATACTTCTCCCGCATCTAGATTCGGCGTCATCACCGCATCTAGTCCGCTATTTGAATACGCCTTTTCATCGAGATGACTTACTGAAGATCCATCTTCATATTCAATTGGCGAAAAGAGCAATGGCTTGGTGCCTTTATTTGCCGCAATTGCCTTCGCACCAGACCACACAAGGGGTGCACGAAGTGCTCTACCTAGCTCGATCGATGGCGATGGTAAATCAGCAAGACGCCTGCCATCTTCAGTCTGTGCAAATGCATCAAATGGAGTTGGTTGTTCGATAGATCCAAATCCAAGTATTGAGTCATAGACATTATTTGATAGAAAACCTAGGCCGTGGCCCATTTCATGGATAAAAACTGACCGTAGATCATATTCGCGAGTTGTCGGCGCGCTGTCGCCACGACGATTCCACGCTGCACGCGAATTAACATTAATAATCATCTCGGAATTTCTCACATCAAGATCTTTACCCGCGAGAGCATTTGCTAGCGCTGATGGATACCACAGACTGGAATCGGGAGCGCCAGAGAATCCAGCAAAGTAACCGCCCGGACGAGCACTTCCTAAGACGGCTACAGATTGAGAATTACTCCATGTCGCATCAATTGTGATTGTGACCTTTGATTCAAAGCTCGCTGACCACACATCAACAGCAAGCTGTAGTTCATTCTTTGCCCATTCAGGAAAATTTGTGTAATTAACTTGGATATCTGATCGCTTTTCAAGATTAGCGCTACGTGGGAGTACTGGTGATGTTTTAACTAGAGTTGCAGATGTTGCAGGTCCTGCGAATGTGTATCCCCATTGCGTTGCAGGCGCGTACTTGTATAAAGATTGCGCAGTTGCAGCTGGAGTGAGAGTGGCCAACAGGGCCAGAATGAGCAGGGCAATCCGTGTAGTGAAGAATTTGCCGGCTCGCATGGCGCTAAATCTATCAGGGTGCCAGAATAGGAAAATGGCTGAGACAGGTAACCCAAGCGCTACTAGCGATGTCTTTACTCGGATTCGAAACGAGAAGGCACCTCTCACCGAATTCACAATCGGGGCCAATGGTCGTGAAATTACACTCGATGAGGCGCGAAGTGATCTAGCCGCGGCCGTTGGCGCAATTGCACACATGCTTTTCTCAAAAAGCTACGGTCCACTTGTGGGTACCGTAACAACAACAAGTGTGGAAACCATTCTCAAGAACGCTGAAAGCAATGCGGTTCGGGCAAAGGGGGATGTGAAGTTAGTTGCCGAAGAACTCTCTGCACGAATTTTTAAGAGTACAAAAAAGTGACGACTGTTACCGTGTATTCACGCCACGGTTGCCATCTCTGTGAACTCGCAATTGAAACGCTCTCAACGCTCGATAAAGAATTGAATTTTCAAATCGATGTTATCTATATTGAAGATAACAAGGAGTTAATAGATTTATATAGCGATCAAATTCCTGTGATTCATATTGATGGAAAGCATCACGATTTCTACAAGGTAGATGTCGAAAGATTTAGATCTTCCCTTGAAAAACATCGTCAGCATCAATAATCCGGTAGGCATACCCCTGCTCGGCTAGGAACCGTTGGCGATTAGCGGCAAAATCTTGATCAACGGTATCTCGAGATACAACTGAGTAGAAAATTGCCCCTCTGCCATCTGCTTTCGGGCGAAGAATTCGTCCAAGGCGCTGCGCCTCTTCTTGTCTTGAACCGAATGCGCCAGATACCTGAATTGCAATTGTTGCATCGGGTAGATCGATAGAGAAGTTAGCCACCTTGGAAACCACTAGACAGGTAATTTCCCCTGTTCGAAATGCAGCAAAGAGTCGTTCACGCTCTTTCACTGGGGTATCACCTTTGATTAAAGGTACTCCGAGAGTTTCAGAGAGTTCATCTAATTGGGTGATGTATTGACCGATAACCAAAATTTGTTCATCTGCGTGATATGAAACCAACTCTTGTACGACTTCACTCTTTGTCTTTGTCGTTGAGCAGTAGCGATACTTCTCTTCAGGTTCAGCTGTTGCATAGAGCAACCGTTCTGACTCAGAGAGATTTACGCGCACTTCAATACATTCTGCCGGGGCGATATACCCTTGAGATTCAATCTCTTTCCAAGGTACATCAAATCTCTTTGGGCCGATGAGTGAGAAGACCTCACCCTCCATTCCATCTTCACGGACCAATGTGGCAGTTAATCCAAGGCGACGTCGTGATTGGATATCTGCAGTAAATCGAAAGATCGGTGCTGGTAGAAGGTGCACTTCGTCATAAATGATTAGACCCCAATCATGGGTATCAAAGAGATCAAGGTGTGCGTAGACACCATTTTTCTTCTTTGTCATCACCTGATAAGTCGCGATTGTGACTGGGCGAATTTCTTTCTTCGCTCCTGAATATTCACCAATCTCATCTTCATTAAGAGTTGTGCGACGAAGTAATTCATCTCGCCATTGTCTTGCTGCAACGGTATTTGTCACCAAAATCAGCGTTGTTGCTTTTGCGTGAGCCATCGCGGCTGCCCCCACGATAGTTTTCCCCGCACCGCAAGGAAGAACTACAACACCGGAGCCGCCATGCCAGAAACCTTCTGCGGCGAGCTCTTGATAAGGGCGAATCTTCCAACCATCTTCACGAAGTGCGATCTCATGTGCTTGTCCATCAACATATCCAGCGAAATCTTCAGCCGGCCAACCAAGGCGCAATAACGATTGCTTAATGGCACCGCGCTGGCTTGGATGCACTGCAATGGTTTCAGCATCAATACGTGGACCAAGCAGTGGCGCAATCTTTTTGGCTCGGATAACCTCTTCAAGCACCGCTGTATCTGTTGTAACGAGAATAAGGCCATGAATGGGATCTGCTTCTAGTCGCAAGCGGCCATACCGTGACATCGTCTCTGCGACATCAATAAGAATTGAGTGCGGAACGGCATAGCGCGAATATTTAATAAGTGTGTCGATAACTAATTCAGCATCATGGCCAGCAGCGCGCGCATTCCACAAACCAAGATTTGTCAGTCGGTATGTATGAATGTGCTCTGGAGATCGCTCTAGCTCAGCAAATGGTGCAATTGCTCGGCGACATTCAACAGAGTCGGGATGATCAATATCTAATAAGAGTGTCTTATCGCTTTGAACAATGAGTGGGCCGTTGCTCATTTAAGTAGATCCACAATGAGCGCGTGGAGTAACTCTGTCCGTGGTTCGAGAGTTTTTGCACTTAACCATTCATTTGGTGCATGGGCACCACCACCAACAGCGCCTAGTCCATCAAGAACAGGTGCCCCGGCAGCAGCGGCAAAGTTTCCATCGCTAGCTCCACCAACTTTGGCACTTCCGAGTGGTTGCATTCCTAGCGTCACTGCAACTTTCTCTACTCGCTGATAAAGATCGGCAGTTGATTGCTCTTGTAATGGTGGACGATTAATTCCACCTGTTACTTCGATTCGAGCCTTTGGGTTTTCAGCCTTCAGCCCTCTGATTGCAGTATCTACTCGCTCTAGTTCAGCGAGAGAAAATGACCTAATGTCGATATCAAGGATTGCATGATCTGGAACGGTATTTGTTGTATTTCCCGAATGCAGAACAGTTGGAACTACAGATGTTCCATGTTCAGGATTTTCTAGTTCAGTAACTTTCAAAATTACATGTGCAATTTCAGTTGTGGCATTTACTCCCTTTTCAGGCTCAAGGCCTGCATGTGAAGCAAGTCCATGAACATGAACTTGGTACATGGAAGTACCTTTGCGACCTGTCTTCACTTTTCCATCAAGGGAAGCCTCTAATACCAAGACTGCCTTCGCCTTTGCAGATAGATCCAGAATAAGTTTGCGTGAAGCGTGGCTACCAGTTTCTTCATCTGTTGTTGCAATCAGCGCAACCGAACCTTTGATTCCTTTGAGGGCATAGAGCGCCTGTAAGAAGCCAGCCTTCATATCAAAGACTCCCGGGCCTCGCACAACATCTCCATCTACTTCCCACAGTGGTTGGTATGAACCATGAGGCCAAACAGTGTCGAGATGTCCTAAGAGAATAATTTCTGGTTCAGGAGAACCCCACCAGAAAACTGGACGCCCTTCAATTTCTTTAATCTCTGCTGGTGTTCCAAGCACACGCGTTGCAATATCACTAGCGAGTCGAACAACGTTGCGGCATGCATCTATATCTTCAGTGGGGGATTCACACCGAACAAGAGCTTCAAGGGCTGCCAACATAGGGGTAAGTCTGCCGTATTCAGAAGAGTTCTGGCTTGTCATAGCGAAGCCACCCCCGTAATTCGAGCGATTCTAAAGGTTGTGATCTCTCCCGTTGCATGATCTCGAGCGAGAAGCGTGCCGGCTGAGAGTTTGAGCGGGTCAATGATGCGGTGTGAAATCAAGCCATTGTTATCGGCATATCCAATAGATAGAGATGTATCTGCAGAATGTGTCAGGTGATGAGAGAGCAATTCAAGAGTTTCATTTGCAGTAGATCGGGGAAGTTCACCGAGGGCTGACGAAGAGATATTTCGAAGAGTGCTTTGGCGATGGCTAGATTTTTCACCGGTGCGAAGTACGCGGACCGCTCCTTCAAGAACACTATCTGTTGGCGAATCAATTTCACCTACGATGCGAGGGGGTCTGGCCTTACTTTGAGAACGCATAACCCGAGCACCGCTTAATAAAATTCCCTTTGAATCTTCGATGGCAGGAAGATAGCCAGCGTTACGTAAAACATTGACGGCATCATCTACCTCTAGATCGCTAATCAAAACCTCCGCAGCGATTCTTCTAAATCCCAGCCCATCGAGCTTCTTATCGCTGAGAATTGCGACGATCACAGATTGATCTTCACAACGAATAAATGATGTGGTTGCACCCACTCGCAACTTTCCATGCTTCTTAGCAACATCTGCGATTAAGTACTCGAGTGGTTGTGGCATTGGAGTCTTAGATGTTGCCTTTAAAAACTTTGTTATATCCTCACCAGTTTTGCCGTGGTCCAACGCCCTGCGAATCGTTGAATCGGTAAATCTAAAGACAGTGGCACCACCTCGTGATTCAACATCTGCAAGAAGAGCCATCTCCTGAGCAACTTCCTGGGCAAGTGGCCCTGGAGCAATTGCTGTGTTATCACTTTGAATAAGGATGTGATCAACTTCTTCCGGAAGATCGATATCAATTTGATCGAGTGCAGCTCCATCAAGAAGAGCAAGACCATAGTCGGAGATAACTCCCTGACCTGTAACCCCAAGCCATTCAGCCTCACGGAGAGTAAAGAGAATGTGAGGCGCTGGGATTCCACCAATGCGTTTAGATGGTCGATGCCACGATGCCAGTGCCACCATTGAATCTGGTGTAATCGCACCATCACGATTATCTTTGAGAAGTGAGAGAACGAGTGATCGCACCGATGCGGCATTAACGCGATCAAGTTCTGGGCCAAGGGGTGCGATGTTCTTTGAATCTTCGTTGCCAACTAAACCGCTGACGCGAGACGTCGAAATCCACGCTGATGCCAGCGTCAACCACTTATCTGAAGATCGTTGCGTAAGCCAAATATCAAAATTAGTTGTCGGCAAGATGCGATCATCGGGATCAATTGTAAGAAGTGCGCTGATGTAACAGAGCTCTGCAACAAAGGCTGCACAGTTCTCGTCAACACCAATGTGTAGCGCTAACGCTTTGAGATCTCGAACCCCTAAACCTCCAGAACGCAGCGCAGTCGGTGGATCTTGCGCCCAAAAATTGAGAACTTCTTCCACCCATCGCAAGAAGGTAGTTATATTTGCAATCGATGCGTTATTAAGGCCTTTTCTATCTTTAGCGGTGAATGAGTATGAAATTTCTGGAGAATTAACGCGTTGCTCTTTATGTACTTTTCCGCCTCTGAGTGCAATCGCGACTTCACGCGGCATCACAACAATTGTCTGGCTATATGGAATGAGAAATCCCTCTTCCAGGCACCATTGAACTCCTGCACCTGGTTTTTTAATATCTGCGACAGTGCCACGTGGTGGGCCCCATGCCATGGCATCGAGAATCTTCTTCGCGCTAGGTGGGGCATCACTTAACTTTTTGAGATTGAGTTTTGCCATTGAAGAAGGACCAAGCTGAGCAACTTCGTTTCCAAGTAATTCACGTAACGTTGTGGGCATTCTGAGGCCATCATCTGCCGGATAAATTAATCCACGTTCGATTAACCCAGGAATAACAAAGATCGCAGGCTTATCAGTAAGTGCCGCAACAATCTTTTCAGTAAATGGTTCGCTCGCCACAACACACGCCTCAAGCACTTGAAATTGCCACGCGTTCAGTGAATCAATTGATCGAGCAAGTGATGGCGCTGATGATGCGCGCACAGCAAGGCTGGCCATATCTGGTGGAACGGGCGCGATTAAATCTGGACGATGAGTGAAGAGACGCAAAAGGGCAGCGTCATCTAACCCACGTAGGTAATCAGCGAATGAACGAATTTCCATAACCTGCCTACATTAATGCAGAAAGGGTCAATCTGTGACATCAAGAGTTAGCGGCGATGACCCCGAGGCTTAATGAGCGCACCGATTGATGCAAGGCGGGAAATTGCTGGCCCAAGGAATCGATTGATCTTTCGGGCTCGGCGAAAATCATGAATTGGCCAACGCTCGCGTGTAGCCCAAATACGCAACTTGGCATCAGGATTAATTGTTGAGGGCTGTCCAACGGTTTCAAGAAGTGGCAGATCGTTAAAACTATCTGAGTATGCAAAACATTGTTGTAGGACAAAGCCACGTTCTTCAGCAAGTCTTTTTACCGCGATTGCTTTTTCGCGACCATGTAACAAGGGTCCATTCATCTCTCCGGTATAGACACCGTCTGTAATCGCTGCCTTACTGCCGAGCGCCCCAGTTAATCCAAGTCTCTTTGCGATCAGCGTTGCCATATCTTCAGGGGCTGCTGTGACGAGCCACACTTCGACGCCATCTGCTAAATGTTTCTTTGCTATTTCGATAGTGCCCAACCAGAGCGCAGGGGAGACGTATTCGTCATAGATTTCCTGAGCAAGATTTTGGATGTCCTGGACATTATGTCCACCAATAAAACTAGTTGCGGCATTCTGAAATTTTTCAATCTCTTCACGCTTTTCAGTACCCGTTAAGCGAAATCGTAAATTTGCTAAGACGAATCGAGAGATATCAGCCTTTGTGAAATACCCGCGTTGATACATGCCGCGGCCCAGGAAGTAGATCGTAGAACCACGGATCAGAGTGTTATCTACATCAAAGAATGCAGCCTGCTTCTCTCCGACTGCCATGGCTTAACCATAGCGAAGTAGATCCCAAACGCCTTTATAGTTGGCCTATGAGCAATAGCGTCCACGTGATCCGCCATGGAGAAGTCCACAATCCAGAGAAGATTCTCTATGGTCGCCAACCTGGTTGGAGGCTCTCAGATCGTGGGCAACAGATGGCTGGAGTTCTAGGCCAATGGTCAACAACAATTGATTTGGGTGCACTCCATGTCTCACCTCTGCAGCGCGCTCAAGAAACTGCGGCGCCAATCGCTGCTGCCAATAACATTTCAATTACCACCGATGACCGGCTTATCGAAGCTGCAAATATTTTCGAGGGCAAGCCATTTGGAATTGGTGACGGAGTTCTTCGCCATCCATCTGCGTGGAAGCACTTATGGAATCCGTGGAAGCCATCATGGGGTGAGCCATATGTTGAGCAGATTAACCGCATGCTCGCTGCAGTTTTCTCTGCACATAAGGCAGCAAATGGGAAAGATGCCATATGCGTTTCACATCAATTACCAATTTGGATTTTGCGCAGCGCCATTGAAGGTCGAAGACTGCTTCATGATCCACGTAAGCGAGAGTGCACACTGGCTTCGATAACAAGTATCCACTTTAACGATAATGGCGAAATTGAAGGTACGTCATATAGCGAACCTGCAGCACACCTTCTGCCAGAGAAGAAATAATGAAGCGAAGTAGATCATTAA
This sequence comes from Actinomycetota bacterium, assembly GCA_009702965.1. Taxonomy (GTDB): domain Bacteria; phylum Actinomycetota; class Actinomycetes; order Nanopelagicales; family Nanopelagicaceae; genus Planktophila. The sequence continues at coordinate 36,909 of WLHB01000003.1, forward strand.
TTTTGCTCACCGCAGGCTTATTGATCTTTGCTGGATGCTCTGGTGGCGGAAGCTCAACAACTGAAGAAAGTTTTGTTGTTGGAAGTGGAGCACAAACATTTATCAAAGAAGGGTCTCGAGAGAAAGCACCTACCTTGAGTGGGATGACGTTAACTGGGGTTAATTACACCCTTCCTGCAAACACAGTTGCAGTGGTCAATGTATGGGCCTCGTGGTGTTCTCCATGCAGAGCAGAAGCGCCAGCGCTAGTAGCCGTTGCAGAGAAATATCCTGATGTGGCATTTGTCGGCATTCTTACGCGCGATAACCTCGTTAACGCGGAAGCCTTTGTTCGTACGAAGAACATTACCTACCCAACGCTGATAGATGATGCGCTACTGATTGGCTTTAAACGTTCACTTCCAGCCAATGCAATACCTTCAACAATCATTATTGATAACAAGGGTTTCGTTGCGGCACGAGTTTCAGGGGTTGTCACCATTGGATCCTTGAGTGCGTTAATTGAAAAGGTTCAAGGCTGATGGTCGACTTCTTTGTAAATAACCTTTTCGATGGCTTTATTCTCTTTGCGATTCCGCTTGCGGTCCTTACAGGGCTTGTCTCTTTTGTATCTCCATGCGTCTTACCGTTAGTACCAGGCTATCTTTCCTTTGCGGCAGGATATTCACAGGCCAGAGGAAAAATCCTTCTCGGCTCGTTTCTATTTGTTCTCGGTTTCTCTGCCCTCTTCATCTCTTACGGACTTCTCTTTGGCAGTATTGGTGCTCAGATTTCAGTCCATGAAGAGATCATTACGCGCGTACTTGGAATATTTACAATTGCGCTCGGTGTGATTTTTGCCGGAGCATTTCCAATGATGCCAACGTTGCGTCCACGCATCTCAACAACTGGTGGGCTTATCGGCGCTCCAGTTTTGGGTTTCCTCTTTGGAATCGGCTGGACACCATGTATCGGCCCAGCTTTGGCGACGGTACAAATGTTGGCCTTCTCCGAATCAAGTGCATTCCGTGGAGCGCTTTTATCATTCGCGTACTGCATTGGATTGGGTCTACCCTTTATTGCAACTGGTCTCTTCTTCGATAAATCAGAGCGACTCCGTAAGTTTCTTACGCGCAATGGTCGAGCAATTTCAATCTTTGGCGGAGTTCTCCTGATCATGATTGGTCTACTTCAAGTTACTGGGATCTGGAATTCTTTGATGATTGATCTGCGTTCGACAATTAGTGAATTTACCCCGGTGATCTGATGAGTATCGAAAAAGAGATTGATGTTCCAGAAATCGGCGCTGGGGGATTAGCCCGCTTTGCTTGGCGCCAACTGACAAGCATGCGCACAGCACTCATCCTGCTGATGCTCTTGGCAATTGCATCTATCCCAGGTTCGCTACTGCCTCAGCGCAATCAAAATCCAATGGCTGTGCGCGAGTACTTTATAAATGATCCAACCCTTGCCAAGTGGATCGATAGATTCAGCGGCTTTGATGTCTTCTCTGCCCCATGGTTTAGCGCAATTTACATTTTGCTTTTTATCTCACTTATTGGCTGCGTGCTCCCACGTACTTTCGAACACCTGAAATTGGTTCGAGCTAAACCTCCAGTCACACCAAAGAACTTACAGAAGTTACAGGGCTTTACTATCTTTCCTAGCGAAGGGGAAGAGTTAAATCGCGCACGAGAGTTCTTTAAGGAAGAGCGATTCCGAATCCGCGAACAAGATGGCTCAATCTCGGCTGAGAAAGGTTATATCCGCGAATCTGGAAACCTACTCTTTCATCTCTCACTCATTTTGATTTTAATTGGCGTCAGTATTGGATCTCTCTTTGGAATGAGAGGCGATGCGATTATTGTTACTGGTGAACGCTTTATTAATCTTGCGACCAGCTATGACTCACTTTCCTATGGCAAGCTCACCAATGAGAGATCGCTCAATACCTTCTCAGTGCGACTCAATAAGTTTGTCGCTCAGTACGATCCAGTCACAAATAGCCCACTTGATTATGCAGCCTATGTGAGTATTGAAGATGAAGCAGGAAATACCACTGAAGAAGTTATCAAAGTAAATAGCCCTCTGACATTTGGATCCTCGCGGGTGTATCTACAAGCAAACGGTTACGCGCCTTTTGTAACGGTGCGCGATGAAATAGGAAACGTGACTTTTCAAGGTCCAGTAACTTTCTTGCCACAGGATTCCAACCTGCGTTCTATTGGTTCGATCAAAGTTCCAGAAGCATCGCCACAGTTAGGTTTTGTCTCATCATTTCTCCCTACCTACCAGCGAGATCCAGAAGCTGGCGGGGTCTCTGTCTACCCAGAGTTACTTAAACCCCGTCTACTGTTTTCAATTTGGGAAGGTGATCTAGGTCTCGATACTGGAATCCCACAATCAATTTACACAATAGATACAACCGAGATGACGCGTATTGCGCTGGATTCACTCTCACCTGGTGAGCGATTTGATTTCACTGGTGGAAGCATTACCTTTGAAAAAGTTGAACCATGGATCAACCTCGCAGTTGTTCGTGATCCCGGCAAGACCTACTCGCTCATCGGCGGTATTCTTGCCTTAGCAGGATTACTCGCTTCACTCTTTGGTTTCCGCCGCCGTATCTGGCTTCGAGTTCTGCCAGATGGACAGGTTGAAATTGCGGGTCTAGCGAAAAATAATTCAGCAGCACTTGATCTTGAATTAGATAAGTTCACGCGACATGTAAAGGGAGAGAAATGACGCAGACAACATGGGCCTATCTCTCCAATAACTTTATCTATAGCGCGATGGGTGTATTTGCTCTCTCACTAGTAGTGCACGCTTTTGAAACAGCATGGGCGGTAAGAGTTCCTGCTGGTGGTGCTGATCTTCAAAAAATGGATTACAGCAAGGCAGAGAAAGCAGCCCGCATAGGAACAGGATTTATGTTGCTGGCATTTATCTTGCTTTTTGTTGGAGTTGTTGCGCGCGGGCTAGCAAATGGCCACGTCCCTTGGGGCAATATGTATGAGTTCTCAATTACTGGCGCACTCGCCTTTGTTGGTGCTTATCTCATTGCACTGCGCAAACATGATCTCAGGTGGCTCGGACTATTTGTATCTCTTGGAGCTCTGCTGACGCTGGGAACCGCTATCACTTTGCTCTACCGTGATAGCGCACCGCTGGTGCCAGCACTTAACTCTGCCTGGTTGATCATTCACGTCATCACAGCAATTATTTCTGGTGGCGTATTTCTCTTTTCAAATATCATCGCAGGTGCATTCCTCTATCTTGATTCACGCGAGAGAGGTTCTGGGCGTCCTGCATGGGCAGAACGACTGCCATCACTTGATTTCCTCGATCAACTCTCGTATCGATTAGTTGCATTTGTATTTCCACTCTGGACATTTTCTGTCATCGCAGGAGCGATTTGGGCTGAGAGCGCTTGGGGTCGTTACTGGGGCTGGGATCCAAAAGAGACGTGGGCCTTTATTACATGGGTTGCCTACGCTGCATATTTGCATGCACGTGTGACAGCTGGTTGGAAGGGGCGTCGCGCTGCATGGCTCTGTCTTTTTGCAGGGTCAACGTTCTTATTTAACTATGTATATGTCAATGTCTGGGGAACTGGAAAGCATACGTACTCAGGTCTTTAAAAGATTTTAGAGTTTACGTAAGAAATCAGGATCATCATCCGGAGGAAGAATTCGGCGCTGTGGACCCTTCTTTCTTCCACCGCCACCCTTCGGATTTCTTCCAGCAACAATAAATGCGATCGCACCAATTGCTTGACCAAAGAAGATTATGAGAAGCCATCCCCATTTTGGAAGACGCTTAATCTCTGAATCTTCACGCATCGCACAATCAACAAATGCATAGAGCTGCAAGGCAGCCAATGCAATTGTCAGGAAGATGAAGAATTTGACCATGAACTTATACTAGCCGCTGCAGAATGAGTGCGAGAGATAGGGCAAGGCAGAAGAGAATCTGAAGTTCGCCAGTCTTGGCCAGTAACGGAATCAGCGTTCGCCCCAAGGCCCCGGTCCATAGGGTGCGCAGAATTGAAACCACCTTTGGCAGGGTGAGCAAAGTCAGGAGCGTCCAGGGGGTGCCAAATCCTGCGGTGAGAATAAATGGGCTGACCACCAACGTGCTGTAGAGAAGTCGGGAGTTGCGATCTCCGATACGCACCGCCAAAGTTTTCTTGCCAGATTCAGCATCTAAGGCGCCATCTCGAATGTTATTAATGACAAGAATGGCACAGGCTAAGAAACCGACAATAGTTCCAGCCAAAAGTGCGGACCCTGTAATCGCATCGGCTTGCACATAGAAAGTTCCAACAGTTGCCACAAGGCCGAAGAAGATAAATACAAAAATCTCACCAAGGCCCTTGTAGCCATAAGGATTCTTACCGCCCGTGTAGCCCCAAGCTGCAGCGATTGAAAGAACTCCAACAAGAATCATCCACCACGTACTCATCGCTGAAAGTGCTAGCCCGGCGATAGATGCAATAAAGAATGAGATAAAGGCTGCACGCTTGACCGCTGCAGGGGATGCGAGACCACCGGCAGTAATGCGCACTGGACCGACGCGCTTATCGTCACTGCCGCGAATTCCATCTGAGTAATCATTTGCGTAATTCACACCTACTTGAAGACTCAGGCTCACAAGGAGAGCTAGAGATGCAGGAAGAAGGTGGAAGTCATCGCCAGCAAGAGCGCTACCAACTGCTACGGGAGCAATCGCTGCTGGCAATGTACGAAGGCGAGCACCAATAATCCAAACATTATTCGCTGGATTAGCCATTGAATTCTTCCTCTGCTCGTTTTCTTACTGCAAGGCGATCAATCTTACCGATACCAATCAGCGGAAAAGTTTCAAAAGTTAAGTACTGCTTTGGTTTAGCAGCACTTCCCAATGTATCTCCCAATAGAGATCCAATCTCTTCTTGTGTTGGCGGATTCTTGCCAGCGACTGCGATAGCAAGTCGCTGACCCCATTTGAGATCATCCAGGGCTAAGGCAAACCAATTATTCTGCGAATATCTCTCTTCAAGTTTCTTCGTTACTGCAGCAAGAGAAACTTTCTCTCCTCCAGAGATATAGAGATCATCGCCACGTCCGAGGATTGAGAGTGTTCCAGAGCTATCAATCTGACCGAGATCCGATGTTCTAAACCATCCTTCATAAAAACTTTCAGACCACGATGCAGGATCTTGGATATAACCAGATGCAATTGTTGGACCAGCAATTTCGATAAATCCATCTTCTGAAATTCGCACTTGCGTCTCACCCAGAGGCTTGCCTTCATAGACACAACCACCTGAGGTCTCAGACATTCCATATGTACGAGCAATTGAAATTCCGGCACTCACTGCACTTTGATAAAGCTCGTCAGTAAGGGCAGCGCCACCAACTAGTACTTTCTTGGCAGATTGCAGGTGAGTCAATAATTCTTGATCGCCGTTGAGCGCGCTAAAAATCTGGGTCGGAACAACGGCGGTAAAATCTACATCTGTATAACTCTTGCTTTCACGTAAATCAATCGGAGTAGTTCCAAGCTCGAGACTGCGCACTAAAACATTTATCCCAGCGATATGGTGTAACGGCAAAAGAAGCGACCAGAGATCACCAGGGGACGCATCAAGATATTCAAGTGATAATCTCGCCGATGTAATAAGTGCCGATCTGCTTAAGCCCACATACTTTGGCGCTCCCGAAGATCCCGTTGTCTGCACAATCACTGAGACATCAGCCGGTACCGATTCAATGGTGTGATCAGTGAAATTTAAGGCTGATCCCCGCCCAGCCAACCCTTCGGCCAGCATCACCATCACCTGATTAATAGGTGTGAGGGGATCGATCGCGACCACAGGACGAGGTCGGGTATCTGAGTTCGGCGACATATCCATAGCCCGCGTAGGCTATCGCCTGAAGAGAAAAGTTGGAGGAATCGTGAGTAAGCCAATCAAGCGTGAGTTCGGAGATCGCACTATCCCAGCGTGGGTACCCGCAAAGGGTGGATCTGAGTTTGTCGATGTGAAGTACGAAGTCGGAGATGGAATCGCGAAGATCACCATTAACCGCCCAGAAGTACGTAACGCATTTAGACCTCAGACAATCATCGAATTACAACAGGCATTCTCACTCGCCCGCGATAACTCTGAGGTCGGCGTCATCATCTTGACCGGCGAAGGTAGTGAAGCATTTTGCTCTGGCGGAGATATCAGCGTTCGCGGAGATGATGGATATCTCGGTGATGATGAATTAGCAAAGAGTGGTGTTGGACGCCTCAATGTTTTAGATCTACAGATTCAAATTCGCAGAACACCTAAGCCAGTTATCGCAATGGTCGCCGGATGGGCCATCGGTGGCGGACATGTTCTCCATGTTGTCTGCGACCTTACGATTGCAGCAGAGAATGCCAAGTTCGGACAGACCGGACCAATGGTTGGATCTTTCGATGGTGGTTACGGTTCAGGGCTACTTGCAGCAAGTGTTGGCCAGAAGAAGGCGCGCGAGATTTGGTTTATGACGCGTCAATACGATGCGCAAGAAGCGCTCGCAATGGGGCTTATCAATACTGTTGTTCCAGTTGATCAACTAGAAGCCGAAACAGTTTCTTGGTGTCGCGAAATGCTACGCAACTCTCCAATGGCACTTCGTCTATTGAAGTCAAGTATGAATGCAGCAGATGACGGATTAGCTGGAGTGCAACAACTTGCCGGCGATGCCACATTGCTCTTCTACTTAAGCGAAGAAGGACAAGAAGGTCGCGATGCTTATAAAGAAAAGCGCGCTCCTGATTTCGGTAAATTCCCTAAGCGCCCATAAAACTTATGCTCGATGACCTCCTTGCAACACTTCGCGTAATTAATCTTCCAACGCGTACCAATTTTCGCGGTGTTACCTATCGCGAAGTTGCGCTAATGCAAGGCCTACAAGGATGGGGGGAGTTCTCACCATTTCTGGAATACGACGATAACGAGTGCCGGCCATGGCTTGCTAGCGCGATAGAGGCCGCAACAGTTGCTCGCCCTGCACGTTTCCGAGATGCCATTGCAATCAACGGCACAATCCCAGAACTCAACGATAAAAAAGAGATCGAAGCCCTGATGCAATCTTATTCAGGGGCAAAGACTTTCAAAGTAAAGGTGGGCAAGAACCTTGGCGAAGATATCGCCAGACTTGCACGAGTGCGAACACTCGCACCACAGTCTGCAATCCGCGTTGATGTCAATGGACTCTGGTCTGTAGATGAAGCCCTCACCAATCTATACGCATATTACGAAGAGATCGGCCCACTTCAATACGTCGAACAACCCTGTGCAACTATCGAAGAATTACGCGAACTTAAAGCAAAGATAAAGATTCCACTAAGCATTGCAGCAGATGAAATCATTCGTAAAGCACCCGATCCATTTAAAGTCGATCTCACCGATGCAGCAGATATTGTGATGCTTAAAGTTCAACCGCTAGGTGGTATCCAACGATCTTTAGATATTGCAGCCCATCATGGACTTCCTGTCGTTGTATCGAGCGCGCTAGAAAGTGCGATCGGAATCGAATACGGACTCGACCTTGCTGCAAGCATTAAGGACCTCACCTTTGATTGCGGTTTAGGCACAGGCTCACTTCTCTCTGCAGATGTTGCAGAGCACCAGATTGTTGATGGAAAGATCGCGCTAGGTCAGATATCTCCACAGCTAGATGGTCTTGATGTGTCACCAGATCGCTTTGAATGGTGGAAGAATCGCGCCATGAGAGTCGGGAAGTTACTTGCATGAGTGAAGCAACAACCCTCGCTCGCGTAATCGTGCGTCAAATTGTCGAAGCTGGAATTACTGATGTTGTTCTTGCTCCTGGATCGCGTAACGCACCGCTATCTATCGCCTTCTACCAAGCAGAGCAGGCAGGTTTGATTCAGCTTCATGTAAAGATTGATGAACGTGGTGCAGCATTTTTCGCACTTGGTCTGACTAAGGTGACAGGACGTCCAGTTCCAGTTATCTGCACAAGTGGAACAGCAGTGGCTAACTTTCATCCAGCCGTTCTTGAAGCCTCACATAGCAATGCGCCATTGCTGCTGCTCACAGCCGATCGCCCAGCTCGTCTTCGCAGAACAGGTGCAAATCAAACTACTGAACAGGCACGGATATTTGGCAAAGCAGTGCGCTACTTTGCTGATGTATCAGGGCCAGAATTTCCGATGGAACTTCCCTTTAACTCACTCCAATCTGGTCCGGTCCATCTCAATGTTCAATTTGAGGAACCACTCATTGGTGAGGCAGATACGTCGTGGCTAGATCAGATCAAAATCGCTGAACCTAAGGTATTCACGCGAAAAGCTCCAGGTACATTTCACACAAAGTCCACACGCGGTCTTTTGGTAATTGGCCATGATCGCGGTGGTTTGTCACAAGAAAGCGTTGAGAAATTTGCCAATGAACTTGGATGGCCCGTTATTGCCGAGGATCCTCTGTCATTTAAAGATGCAATTGCTCATGCCAGCGTCTTTCTGACTTCACCTAAAATTCGCAGTGAGGTAAAGCCAGATACCGTAGTGATTATTGGACGAACAACTCTTTCTAGGAGCATCAACGCATCGATTGCGCAGGCCCGAAAAACAATTGTGATTGATCCACGTATGGCAACGGTTGATCAAGACCGTAGCGCAGATCAAAAATTTGTGGCTCTTCCTAATCTTCAGGTAGTACCTGCAGACCTTGATTGGATGGCTACCTGGAAAAAGTTAGGTGAACGTGCTGCAAAGGTTGTTGCCGAGCTATCGACGTGGTCTGAAGAAACTTTTGCTCGTGACATCGCTGCTGCTCTTCCAGCAGGGGCATCTCTATTTATCGCATCTTCTCGACCAATTCGTGATCTCGAAGGTTTTGCCAAACCTCGACAGGGCGTAGAAGTCTTTGCCAATCGCGGACTTGCGGGTATCGATGGAAATATATCTACAGCACTTGGCATAGCCTCCCGATCCGAGAAAACCTTTGCAGTACTTGGAGATCTTGCATTTTTACACGATGTCAGCGCACTCTCACATACAGGCAACCCCGACTTGCGGCTCTTTGTCATCGATAACAATGGTGGCGGAATCTTCTCAACACTTCCACAAGCAGGAGTCGATGGATTTGAGAAAATTTTCGGTACACCACACGGCCGGGATATCCAAGCAATTGCAAAGGCCTTCGGAGTTAATGCTTCAAAGGTTTCGACAAACGCTGAACTTTCTCAGGCGATTGCAGCACCAGTTAAGGGATTTGAAATCGTTGTTGTTCAAGTTCCTTCACGCCAAGAAAATGGCGACTATCTCAAGAGCATCTACGCAAAGATGGAATCACTCTAGAGCGCTGCGCATTGGCGCAAATTTTGCATTGCTTTCTTGAAGTTCTTTCTCTGGATCTGATCCTGAAACGATTCCGCAACCGGCAAAAATGCGGATTGTTGTATCGGTGACCTGGCCACAGCGCAGAGCGATTCCAAGTTCTCCGTCTCCTTGTGCATCTATCCAGCCCACAGGACCTGCGTAGCGTCCACGGCTCATTCCCTCAATAGAAGAAATCACTTGAGAAGCTAAATGTGTGGGGGTTCCACAGACTGCAGCGGAAGGATGAAGTCTGGAAAGAAGTGAGAAGGCATCGACATCAATCTTTGATTCGATGAGTGCACCTGTTACATCGGTAGCAAGGTGCATGACATTGGCAAGGTGTAATACAAATGGTGATTCAGGAACATTCGTTGAGGTACAGAATGGTTCTAGCGCATCAGCCACAGAACGCACCGCATATTCATGTTCTTCTAAATCTTTCGATGAGCGTGCAAGGGATGCTGCGAGTGCTAAATCTTTCTCGTCATCTCCGGTCTTGCTAATGGTTCCGGCTAAAACGCGGGAAGTAACCATGCCGCGGGTAAGACGGAGCAAAAGTTCAGGGGTTGCTCCAACGAGATTATCGACAGCAAATACGTAGGTAGATGGATATTGCTCGCTTAAATTATTGAGAATCGGGCGGATATCAATGGTGCGATCGGCGACTGCAACAAGGTCACGAGCTAAGACAACTTTTTCTAACTCGCCAATTTCGATCTCACCTTTAGCAGTTGCTACTCGAGACATCCACTCGTTGGGAGTAAGGGAACCATCTGCCCAAGCAAACTCTGCGGGATTGAGGTCAGGTGCTTTTTTAGGCAGGTATGGCTGTGCCTTATCGCCGATCCAAGTCATCCATGAGACACCAGATCGCGTTCCTACAACTACTTGAGGAATAACAAGTACGGACTCTTCATTTTCATCGAATGAGAAAGATGTAAAGACAATAGGTCCGGTGCCGCTGACATTGAGAGTATTTACAACGTTAAATGTTGCAAGTTGTTCGGCCCACCATTGACGAGCCTCTCTAAATCGATTCGGTCCCTTAACTGTCGTTTTTGCGTATTCGCCCCAACCGACAACGCCCTGACCGCCACGAACCCAAGAGAGTCCGCCACTTTCCGGAAGTAGATCCAGAAGCGGCAGGTGTGATGACACTTTTGAGGTTGTCACTGGGATCAGGGAAGACACGGGCGTTAACTACTTTCTAAAGACTGATAAACAATTCGCATTGAAGTTGTGGTTAAGCCTACCTTCAGCGAGAATAAGCGCATGTCGCGAGCGAATATGGATAAGAATCCGCAGGAAGTAGCTGCGATGTTCGATGGGGTCGCTCGTCGCTATGACATCGTCAACGACATTTTGAGCCTTGGGCGTACTAAGGCCTGGCGCAAGGCCGCGACAAAGGTGATCGCCCCAGCCCCAGGGATGAAGATCCTGGATATGGCCGCTGGCACCGGGTCGAGCTCGGCCCCCTTGGCAGCAGCCGGAGCACAGGTGACCGCCGCTGATTTCTCAGAAGGCATGATCGCCGCCGGCCAAAAAGCCCGCCCAGATCTGACCTTTATCAAGGCCGATGCCCTCAACCTGCCCTTTGAAGATAACGCCTTTGACCTCTTTACTATCTCTTTCGGCCTGCGCAATACCCAGAACACCGCCAAGGCGCTGGCTGAGGCCCGCCGTGTGGTCAAACCGGGCGGACGCTTAGTCGTGGTCGAGTTCTCCAGCCCCACCTTTGCTCCATTTAGGGCTATCTATATGAATTATTTGATGCGCTCCCTGCCCTTTATCGCCGGCAAGACTTCCTCAAACCCTGATGCCTATATCTATCTCGCCGATTCGATCAGGGCTTGGCCGGACCAAAAAGCGCTCGCAGCGCAGATTGTCGATGCCGGATGGACTCAAGTTGGCTGGAAAAACCTCACCGGTGGAGTTGTGGCAATTCACATGGCTGTGGCCCCTTAGCCGTTCAGCCGCACCCGCTGCCACCGCCTAGACTTACGCCCCGTGAGCGCTAATCCATACGTCCCGATCCTGATTCTCTTTGCAATCGGCTTTGGCTTTGCCATCTTCTCGGTAGGAATCGCCTCAGTCACAGGGCCAGCGCGCTATAACCGAGCGAAGTTAGATGCTTATGAGTGCGGAATTGAGCCATCACCGCAAGCACTTGAAGGTGGACGTTTTCCAGTTAAATACTTTTTAACAGCGATGCTCTTTATTGTCTTTGATATTGAAATGGTTTTTCTCTATCCATGGGCGGTTACCTTGGATCAGCTCGGACTCTTTGGATTAGTTGAGATGTCGATCTTCATCGGCACAATTTTTGTCGCCTTTGCTTATGTATGGCGACGCGGTGGATTGGAATGGGATTAAATTATGGGTCTTGAAGATAAGTTACCGAGCGGAATTCTTCTCTCCACTGTCGAAGGTTTGGCAGGCTACATGCGAAAGAGTTCTCTCTGGCCAGCAACGTTTGGTCTTGCATGCTGTGCGATCGAAATGATGGCAGCGGGCTCATCTCCAAAACATGATATTTCACGCTTTGGAATGGAGCGCTTTAGCGCCTCTCCACGCCAAGCAGATTTAATGATTGTCGCTGGTCGCGTATCTCAGAAGATGGCACCTGTTCTTCGCCAAATTTACGATCAAATGACTGCGCCAAAGTGGGTTATCGCGATGGGTGCATGTTCTTCATCTGGCGGAATGTTTAACAACTACGCAATCGTGCAAGGTGTTGATCACGTTGTTCCAGTTGATATCTATCTTCCAGGATGCCCACCACGTCCAGAACAGTTACTAGATGCGATCATTAAATTGCACGAACAAATTAGCAATACATCCCTTGGGCCAAATCGTGAAGCGATTATCAAAGAGGTCGAAAAAGCAGCGTTAAATGCTCGCCCTACGATCCAACTTGGTTCTTTCCCGCTTGAAGGGACTCATGCATAATGAGTGAAACTCAGCAAGGAATGTTCGGTGCTCGCGGCACCGGAGATACATCTGGATATGGCGGCTTGGTCGCCACATCAGTATCAACGGGATCTACAGAGCGCCCATTTGGTGGATATTTCGATCAGGTAGCCGATGATCTCGAGCGCGCATACCCAGACTTTGCTGATGCAATCACTCGCGTTGTTGTTGAATGTGGCGAACTCACACTTCACATTAAGAAAGAGCGTTTAGTTGAAGTTTCGCGCATTCTTCGCGACTCACTGCTCTTTGAAATGTGTATGGGAGTTTCAGGAGTGCATTACCCAGAGCGCACAGGTAGCGAACTTGTCGCGGTCTATCCACTTCTTTCTATGACACGAAATCAACGTATTCGTCTTGAAGTGTGCACATCTGAATCTGATCCACATATCCCATCAGTGGTTGATGTGTGGGGCGGAAACAATTGGCACGAGCGCGAAACTTTTGACATGTTTGGAATCATCTTCGATGGCCATCCAGGGCTGACACGCATCTTGATGCCAGATGATTGGGATGGACACCCACAGAGAAAAGATTATCCACTTGGCGGAATCGCTGTTGAGTACAAGGGCGCAACAACACCTGCTCCATCACAGCGGAGGTCATACCAGTGACAACTACTTTTGATCCATACGCATCTTCACGCGAAACCACCGAAGGTACTGTCTATTCAGTAACTGGTGGCGATTGGGATTCACTCGTCTCTGAAATTGGTGAGGCGAAAGAAGAGCGCATCATTGTAAATATGGGGCCACAGCACCCTTCTACACACGGTGTTCTCCGCCTAGTTCTTGAATTAGAAGGCGAGACGATTACAGAAGTTCGCCCAGGTATTGGGTATCTTCACACTGGCATTGAAAAAAATATGGAGTTCCGTTCATGGACACAAGGAACAACATTTGCCACTCGTATGGATTACCTAAGCCCAGTCTTTAATGAGACTGCATACTGTTTAGCAATCGAAAAGCTTCTGGGTATTACCCAAGATGTGCCAGAGCGCGCATCAGTTATTCGCGTTCTTATGATGGAACTCAATCGAATTTCATCACATATGGTCGCACTCGGAACAGGTGCCCTTGAGCTCGGTGCGATGGGTCCAATGTTCTTTGCATTCCGTGAACGCGAAATGGTTCTCGATGCCTTCGAAGCAATTACTGGTCTACGCATGAATATGGCCTACATCCGCCCAGGTGGAGTGCAGCAAGATATTCCAGCCGATATGACTCCTCGTCTTCGCGAACTAGTAAAGACTTTGCGTAAAAACTTTAAAGATAATGAGCGACTTCTCATTGGAAATACAATTTGGATGAAGCGCACAGTGGGCATTGGTTATCTTGATCTAGCAGGCTGCACAACTCTTGGAATCACCGGTCCTGTTCTGCGTTCAACTGGACTCCCTTGGGATCTACGCAAGATGGAGCCATATTGCGGATACGAGAATTATGAATTCGATGTCATCACTGCAGATACCTGCGATGTCTATGGTCGTTTCTTGATTCGTATGGCAGAGCTCGAGCAGTCACTTCGAATTATTGAGCAGGCGCTCGACAAACTCGATGCACTCAAAGGCGCTCCTGTAATGGTTGCAGATAAGAAGATTGCATGGCCAGCACAGTTAGCACTTGGCGCAGATGGACTTGGTAATTCACTCAACCACATCCGCGAAATTATGGGTACTTCAATGGAATCACTTATCCATCACTTCAAACTTGTGACTGAAGGATTCCGAGTTCCTGCGGGTCAGGTATATGCAGCGGTTGAATCACCACGTGGTGAATTAGCGGCTCACATTGTCTCTGACGGTGGAACACGTCCTTATCGTGCGCACTTCCGCGAACCATCATTTAATAATTTGCAATCAACATCGGCCATGAGTGAAGGCGGAATGATCGCTGACATCATCGGTGCAGTTGCATCAATCGATCCTGTGATGGGAGGAGTTGACCGCTAATGTCATCTGTAGACCCAACACTTAATCAAGAGATTATGAACTCCATTGTTGCGCGTTACCCACGTAAGCGCTCTGCGATTATGCCACTTCTGCACTATGTGCAATCAGTTGCTGGATATGTCACCAACTCTGGTATCGAAAACATTGCCGAAATGCTTGAAATCGCAACTGCGGAAGTCTCAGCCGTTGCCACTTTCTATACTCAATATAAATTCAACCCAATCGGTGAGTATCACGTAGGTGTTTGCACCAATACTCTCTGCGCCGTTATGGGCGGGGATGCCATCTTCAGCGCGCTTAAAGAGCACCTTGGTATTGAAAATGATGGCGTTACCGCTGATGGAAAAGTTTCTCTCGAACATATCGAGTGCAATGCCGCCTGTGATTACGCACCTGTTGTGATGGCTAACTGGGAGTTTTACGACAACCAAACTGTCGAATCAGCAAAGTCTCTCGTTGATGGCGCACGTGCAGGAAACCCACCTGCACCTACACGTGGCCCAAACCATCTTGTTACATATAAGCAAGCATCAGCAGTATTGGCTGGCCTCAACGATGGTCTTGCCGGTGAAGGTGTGCAAGCAGGTTCACCAACGCTTCTTGGTCTTAATCTCGCACGAAAGATGGAGGGCAAGTAATGTCAACGCTCACACCAATTCTCTCGGCACATTGGGATGATAAAGATTCATTTACCTTAGAAGGTTACAAGCGTCACGGCGGTTACAAGGCTGCAGAAAAAGCTTTAGCGATGGATCCAGATGCAGTGATTCAGATGGTGAAAGATTCAGGTCTTCGCGGACGCGGTGGTGCAGGTTTTCCTACCGGAATGAAGTGGGGATTTATTCCGCAGGGCGATAATAAAGATCATTACCTCGTTGTTAATGCAGATGAATCAGAGCCAGGCACTTGTAAAGATACGCCGCTGCTTATGGCCAACCCACATGTTTTGATCGAAGGCTGCATTATTGCCTGCCACGCAATTCGTGCAAAGCATGCATTTATCTATATCCGCGGTGAAGTTACACATGTTGTGCGTCGCGTTAATCAGGCTATCGCTGATGCTTACGCCGCAGGAATTCTTGGTAACGGTGTAGATGTAGTTCTACATATCGGTGCCGGTGCATATATCTGCGGTGAAGAGACTGCGCTCTTGGATTCACTAGAAGGATTCCGCGGACAACCACGCTTGCGTCCACCATTTCCTGCAATCGCGGGGTTGTATGCAAAGCCAACAGTTGTAAACAATGTTGAATCAATCGCATCTGTTCCAGCAATTATCGCTAACGGTGCCGAGTGGTATCAGGCAATGGGTACCGAAAAGTCAAAGGGTGCAACTTTGTATTCACTCTCCGGCCATGTAAATAATCCAGGACAGTTTGAGGCCCCACTTGGAATTACCTTGCGTGAAATTCTTGAACTTGCTGGGGGAGTGCGAACAGGGCACACTCTAAAATTCTGGACACCAGGTGGATCTTCAACTCCACTCTTCACCGATGCACATCTTGATATTCCATTGGATTATGAAGGTGTTGCCGCCGCAGGTTCGATGCTCGGCACAAAGGCACTTCAAATTTTTGATGAAACAACATGCGTGGTTCGTGCAGTGTTGCGTTGGACCGAATTTTATAAGCACGAATCATGCGGCAAGTGCACACCTTGTCGCGAAGGCACATGGTGGCTAGTTCAAATCCTGCGCGATCTCGAAGCAGGCGTTGGAACAGAGGCAGATCTTGAGAAGCTTCTCGATCTCTGTGACAACATCATGGGACGTTCTTTCTGCGCACTCGGAGACGGTGCAACAAGTCCAATCACATCGTCAATTAAATATTTCCGTGACGAATACATCGCCCACCTCACAAATGGTGGTTGCCCTTTTGATCCAGTCCAATCAACTCTTTTTGTGGGAGCCAGTAAATAATGACTACACAAGAGACCGCTGTGGCAGTAGAACTGATTACCGTCGTTATTGATGGATTCGAAGTCAGCGTTCCAAAAGGAACCCTTGTTATTCGTGCGGCAGAAAAACTTGGAATTCAGATTCCGCGTTTTTGTGACCATCCACTTCTAGATCCAGTTGGTGCTTGTCGCCAATGTCTTGTTGATATTGAAATCAATGGTCGCGCATTTCCAAAACCACAAGCATCATGCACTATTCCGGTTGAGCCAAATATGATTGTGAAAACTCAACTCACATCAGCTGTTGCTGATAAGGCGCAGAAAGGTGTGATGGAACTTCTCCTTGGAAACCATCCCCTTGATTGCCCTGTCTGCGATAAAGGTGGAGAGTGCCCTCTACAGAACCAAGCAATGTCTAATGGAAATCCAGAGGCACGTCTTGGTGGCGTTAAGCGCACCTTTGAGAAGCCGATAAATATTTCATCGCAGGTTCTTCTTGATCGTGAACGTTGCGTCTTGTGTGCTCGTTGTACGCGTTTTTCAGAGCAGATCGCATCAGATCCATTTATTACTCTCAATCACCGTGGTGCGCTTCAGCAAGTTGGAATTTATGAGAACGATCCTTTCAAATCGTATTTTTCAGGAAATACGATTCAAATATGCCCAGTAGGTGCGCTCACTGGAGCCTCATACCGCTTCCGCGCTCGACCATTTGATCTTGTCTCAACTCCATCTGCTTGTGAGCATTGCGCATCAGGTTGTGACATGCGTACCGATGTGCGTCGCGGAAAAACTCTACGTCGCCTTGCAGGAGATGATCCTGCCGTCAGCGAAGAGTGGAATTGCGATAAAGGCCGCTGGGCATTTAAGTACATCACTTCACAAAATCGTTTAACACAACCATTGGTACGTAACTCAGATGGTGAACTTGTAGCCGCGTCGTGGCCAGAGGCTCTTGCCGCTGCAGCCGCTGGTCTTGTAGGTAAGCGCGCTGGTGTAATTGTCGGCGGACGCCCAACACTTGAAGATGCCTATGGCTATGCAAAGTTTGCACGCATTGCACTTAATACCAACGATATTGATTTCCGCGCTCGTGTCACATCTGATGAAGAGGCGCATTTCCTTTCCTCACATGTTGTGGGATCTACAGTTGAATATCGTGACATCGATAGAGCAGATCATGTACTTCTCGTCGCATTTGAACCAGAAGAGGAGTCACCAATTGTTTTCTTGCGTCTAAATAAGAACTTTAAAAAGCGCGGACTTATCGTCACATCAGTTGCCTCTAAGGCATCTATTGCAATGGATAAGTTGAAGGCTCGCTTCATTAAGGTTGCTCCAGGTAACGAGGCGCAAGCACTTGCAGCAATTGAATTGACTGCAAAGTCTGTAATTTTGGTGGGAGAGCGTGCATCTGAAAGTGCAGGGTTGCTATCAGCAGCTCATGCACTCGCGCAGAAGACCGGCGCAAAACTGGCGTGGATTCCTCGTCGCGCTGGCGAACGTGGCGCGTTAGAAGCTGGTGCATTTAGCCATCTTCTACCTGGCGGTCGACCTGTTTCAGATTCATCTGCTCGTGTAGATATGGCAGCAGCATGGGGTGTCAGCACACTTCCTTCAACTCCTGGTCGCAGCGCATCAGCAATGATCGAAGCGGTTCATAGCAATGAGCTTGACGCACTCGTTATTGGCGGCGTTGATATTGCAGATATGCCACAGAGTGCGCGAACAACCGAAGCGCTAAAGAAGGCATTCGTTGTTTCACTTGAAATTTCTCACTCATCTGTCACTGAACTGGCAGATGTTGTTCTTCCAGTTGCAGCAGTGACTGAAAAGTACGGCAGCTATATCAACTGGGAAGGTCGCCAGCGCAATTTTGCAGCAGCGGTCGCCGATTCATTGAACCGTAGCGATGTCCGCATTCTCTCTGTCTTGGCCGATGCAATGGGTCAATCAATAATGCTGGGAACAGTGACAGCGGCTGCACGTGAGTTTGCTCAACTTGGAAAGTGGGAAGGCGCGCGAGCCTCACATGTTCAGGTTCAACCAGGATCTCCAGTAAAAGTTTCAGGCGATCAAGCAATTATTACTTCATGGCGTCGTCTTCTCGATGAAGGATCGCTACAAGTGGGCGAAGATAATCTCGCTGGAACTCGCAGACCAACAATTGCTGTGATCTCACCTTCACGTGCACAGTCAATCGGGGTTTCATCAGGTGATCAGCTTCGTATTTCAAATGCACAGGGAAGCATCACTCTTGCAGCACTTGTTGAAGATATTCACGATGACGCCGTCTGGCTTCCTCGTAATTCAATCGGCTCGACTCCGTTGCAGACACTTAATGCAGTCCATGGCGAACTAGTAACGGTGGTGAAGGCATGACAACTGCAGAACTTCTCGGACAAGATCCGGTCTGGCTTATCGTTGTAAAGGCTGTCATTGTCTTTGCAATCTGTGTCGTCTCAACGTTGCTCGCAGTCTGGACTGAGCGCCGAGTACTTGCAAAGATGCAGAGACGTACCGGGCCAAACCGCGTAGGTCCATTTGGTTTGATTCAATCACTTGCAGATGGCGTCAAGCTTGCACTTAAAGAAGACATCATTCCTGCCGCCGCCGATAAAGTGGTGTTTATCGCTGCTCCAATCATCGCGACATCCATGTGCTTCATGGCATTTGCAGTTATCCCGATGACAGGCAAGGTAAATCTCTTCGGTCAAGAGACAGCGCTTCAACTAACAGATCTCTCCGTCGGAGTTCTTTACATACTTGCTGTGAGTTCTATTGGTGTCTACGGCATCGTTCTTGCAGGGTGGTCATCTGGTTCTACCTATCCACTACTTGGTGGATTACGTTCTAGCGCTCAAGTTGTCTCTTATGAAATTGCGATGGGACTTTCACTTGTTGCAGTCTTTATCTACGCGGGTTCTATGTCGACAGCAGAAATCATCGGCTCACAACATGAGAATTATTGGAACGCTCTAGTTCTATTCCCTTCCTTTGTCATCTTTGTAATTTCCATGGTGGGCGAGACAAACCGTGCTCCATTTGACTTGGCTGAAGCCGAAGGTGAACTCGTAGGTGGATTCCACACTGAATATTCATCTCTAAAATTTGCACTCTTCTTCTTGGCCGAATACGTCAATATCGTTGCCGTCTCTGCCCTTGCAACAACTTTGTTCCTAGGTGGATATCACGCACCTCCAGGTCTTGGCTTTACTGAAGGCTGGCTCGGTGGATGGTTCACTATCGTCTGGTTCTTCCTTAAGGTAAATATCTTCTTCTTTATCTTTATGTGGCTCCGTGCATCTCTACCGAGACTTCGCTACGACCAATTTATGAAATTTGGCTGGAAGGTTTTGATTCCAGCCTCACTAATCTGGATCTTGACTGTTGCGACACTTCGCGTCATTCAACAAGAAGGTGCATCTCGTACCGTCCTCATTGCTTTCGTACTCGGATTGGTTCTCATTGGTTTTGCTATCACCTCACTCTTTGAGCGGAGCAAAAAGAAGTCAGAAGAACCTATGACGCAGGGCGATGCTCCTGATTTCCCAGTTCCTTCACTTCCTGGAGTTTCCTCAATCAACGTTTCAGCACAGACAGGGGGCGATCGTGAGTAATTCAATCGAGCCAAAGAAAAGTGGCGCAGCCCAGAACGTTGATGATGTCTCATTCGTTGAGGTCAATCAGCCTGGACCAGCCCCACTCAGTCAGCAAGCAAAGGGATTTTGGGTCACGTTCCAATCAATGTTTAAGAAGAACCTCACCGTTGCATATCCAGATGTGAAGGCACCAACAGAAGAGCGTTTCCATGGTCGCCACCAACTCAATCGCCATCCAGATGGTCTTGAAAAGTGCATCGGCTGTGAATTATGTGCATGGGCATGTCCAGCAGATGCGATCTTTGTTGAAGGCGCTGATAACACCCCCGATAACCAGATGTCACCAGGGGAGCGATACGGCAAGGTCTATCAAATCAATTATCTTCGCTGTGTTTTCTGTGGTCTATGCATTGAGGCTTGTCCAACACGTGCACTCACAATGACAAATGAATACGAACTCGCAGATAGTTCACGCGAGAAGTTGATATTTGAAAAAGAGGATTTACTCGCTCCATTGCGTGCAGGAATGCTGCAACCACCACATCCAATGTATCCAGGAACGACTGATAAAGATTATTACAACGGAGATGTCACAAGTGCGCATCCTTCCCAAGAAGGGAAATCTAAGTAATGTTAGAAATTGCAACACCAGAAACGATCATGTTCTGGGCATTAGCTCCACTTTCAGTGATTGCAGCACTTGGAATGCTTGTTGTTAAAAAGGCAGTTCATTCAGCAATTTTGCTTGCCTTCGTTATGGTCACGCTAGCTATCTTCTTCATCGCGCAAGGTGCTGTATTCCTCGGTGTTGTGCAGATTGTTGTTTACACAGGCGCAGTGATGATGCTCTTCCTATTTATCTTGATGCTCGTTGGTGTTGATTCATCAGATTCTCTCACCGAGACGATTAAAGGCTTGAGATGGATTGCCATCGCAGCAGCTCTTGGCTTTGGTGGACTCATGATCGCTCTGATTGCTCGCGCAACACTTGGGCGCACCGCTATCGGACTTGAGATCGCAAATTCTGACGGCAACGTAGAAGGAATTGCGATGTTGCTCTTCTCAGATTATGTACTGCCATTTGAAGTAATTTCAGCGCTACTCATTACAGCCGCACTCGGTGCAATGGTTCTGGCTCATCATCAACGAACCAACCGTCGACCAAGTCAGCGCGAACAGGCGATCGCACGCTTTCGTACCGGCTCACTGAGCGATGCCGCTGGTCTGCCTGGCCCTGGTGTCTACGCTCTGCATAACGCAGTTGATGTCCCAGCACTTCTTCCAGATGGAACTCCTGCACCAACATCTATTTCTGCAACGCTCAAGGCACGCGGAGATGTTATTGAATCTGCACCGTTTCAACTCGATGTCGTTGACCCAACTATTAAAGAGGAGAAGTAAGTGGATCCATATAACTACCTCTACCTCGCAGCCCTTCTCTTTACAATCGGAGCAGTCGGGGTTGTCCTTCGTCGCAATGCGATTGTCGTTTTCATGTGTATCGAATTAATGCTCAATGCCGGAAACCTCACTCTTGTGACCTTCTCTCGCATGAATGGCAATCTCAATGGCCAGGTAATCGCATTCTTTACAATGGTTGTTGCTGCATGTGAGGTCGTTGTGGGTCTTGCAATTATTGTGGCGATCTATCGTTCCCGTCGTTCGGCATCCATTGATGATGCAAGTTTGTTGAAGCGATAACGATGGTTACTTCAAGCTCGCTCGTTTACCTCATCGGTCTGCCCCTATTCGGCGCGGTATTTCTACTGCTGATGGGTCGCAAGGCTGATAAATGGGGACACCTATTTGCAACAGCGATGTCAGCTGGTTCATTTGTTCTCGGCCTTCTTCACTTCTTTGCCATGACTAATCGTTCTGAAGAAGAGCGCCCAATCACTCAAACTCTCTTTACTTGGATTGAAGCCGGTGACTTTAAGGTTGATGCAGCACTTCTTCTCGACCAACTCTCTATCTGCTTTGTCCTACTCATTAGCGGTGTGGGAACTCTGATTCATATTTACTCGATCTCTTACATGTCTCACGATGAAAATCGTCGACGTTTCTTTGCCTACCTCAACCTCTTTGTTGCTTCGATGTTGCTTCTTGTACTTGGAAACTCATATCTCAACCTTTATGTCGGTTGGGAAGGCGTGGGCCTTGCCTCTTACCTACTTATTGGTTTTTGGAATCAGAAGCCTGCATATGCAACCGCCTCAAAGAAGGCATTTGTTATGAACCGTGTCGGTGATATGGGTCTGACGATTGCAATCATGATCGCCTTTGCAACCATGGGCACCGTCTCATTTGATGGCGTGAAAGAAGCCGTTGATCGCGTTGGCACTCCAACCCTTACGGCGATGGGAATTATGTTATTAGTTGCCGCCGCTGGAAAATCGGCACAGTTCCCGCTGCAAGCATGGCTCGGCGATGCGATGGCGGGACCTACCCCTGTATCTGCGCTCATTCACGCGGCAACAATGGTCACGGCCGGTGTCTATCTCATCGTGCGTTCTAACTTTGTCTTTGATGCTGCGCCAACCGCGCAACTCTTAGTTGTTATCGTCGGTGCGATCACTCTGATCTTTGGCGCGATCATCGGTATGGCAAAAGATGATATTAAGAAAGCACTTGCTGCATCAACTATGTCGCAGATCGGATACATGATTGTTGCAGCCGGACTTGGGCCTGCAGGATATGCCTTTGCAATCATGCACCTTCTTACACACGGTTTCTTCAAAGCAGGAATGTTCCTCGGTGCAGGTTCAGTGATGCATGGCATGAATGATGAAGTAAATATGCGTAAATATGGTGGTCTTCGCAAAATGATGCCGATTACCTTTGCCACCTTCGGACTTGGTTACCTGGCAATCATTGGCGTTCCGCCTTTCGCAGGTTTCTACTCGAAGGATGAAATTATTGCGACAGCATTTAATTCAGGCGGTGCTCAAGGAATAATTCTTGGAAGCGTCACTCTCCTTGGCGCTGTAATTACCGCGTTCTACATGACTCGCGTCATGGTCCTTACATTTTCAGGTAAGCCGCGTTGGGATGATGGAGTTCATCCGCATGAGTCGCCAGCGCTTATGTGGCTGCCTATGGCGCTATTGGCTATCGGTTCAGTCACGGCTGGATACTTATTTACACAAGGTGAAGCTCTTGTTCATTGGCTCTCTCCATTATTTGCAAAGAAGGGCGAGTACGACGAGCTCATGCCACATAGCGTCGTCACAGTTCTTGCAATTACAGCGGTAATTATCGGTGTCACAGCAGCGCTGATGAAGTATCAATTCAAGAGCGTTGATTCAGTCGTACCAACAGATGTATCACTTGCAACGCGTCTTGCTCGTAATGATCTTGGTCAAGATGTTGTTAACGAGGCCCTCTTTATGAGACCTGGACAAGCCCTCACAGAAGGAATTGTTGCAATCGATGAGAGGGTGGTTGATGGAGCAGTTCGAGGTATCGGCGCAATGACAGTTGGATCGGGCGCCACTCTTCGACGCACCCAGTCAGGGTATGTGCGTTCATACGCCGCCTTGATTCTTCTCGGGGCGCTCGTTCTTCTCGCTGGAATTTGGGTGGTGACTCAATAATGACTCTGACAATCATTATGTTATTGCCGCTCGTTGGAGCTGGGTTAATCGCAATTCTTCCTTCAGCGCAAGAGCGTCTGGTTAAGCAAGTGGCGTTAGCCACGACAATAATTGTTGCCGCAGCAACGATCGTCAAAGCGTTGAACTTCAACGTTGATAATACTGAACTGCAATTTCGCCAGAGCTATTCATGGATTTCATCATTTGGAATTAACTGGGCGCTTGGCGTTGACGGCATCGCACTCGTACTTATCTTGATGTCAGTAATTCTCGCCCCAATTGTAATTCTTGGTGGTTGGAATGAATCTGAAGGTGGACGATTTAGCGTTAAGACTTTCTATATCTTGATCCTTGTTCTTGAAACAATGGTCATTGGTGTATTTGCAGCAACAGATCTCTTCCTCTTCTATGTCTTCTTCGAAGCGATGCTTATTCCGATCTACTTCCTGATTGGTGGATACGGCAGCGGAGAACGCGCCGCAGCCGCGGTGAAGTTCCTGCTGTACAGCCTCTTTGGTGGCTTGCTCATGCTCGCCTCAATTATTGGACTCTTCGTTATTTCTGGACAGAACGGCGAAGTCACCTTCGACATCACAAAACTATCTGAGCTTCACACAGGCATGAGTGCATTAACACAAAATCTTCTCTTCCTAGGATTCTTTATCGCCTTTGCGATCAAAGCGCCGTTGTGGCCCTTTCATACTTGGCTTCCAGATGCGGCCAAGAGTGGTTCTGCCGGAACATCAATTCTGCTCCTTGGAATTCTCGACAAGGTAGGAACCTACGGAATGATCCGTTTCTGTCTTGAGATTTTCCCTGATGCGAGCAAGACATTTACTCCACTCATCATCGTTCTCTCGTTGATTTCAATTCTCTACGGAGCGTTTCTGGCGATCGGTGCAAAAGATATTAAGCGCCTGATTGCATACACATCGATTTCGCACTTTGGATTCATCACACTTGGAATCTTTGCAATGACTACGCAGTCACAGGCCGGTGCAACCCTGTATATGTTCAATCACGGCTTCTCCACCGCAGCACTCTTCTTGGTGGCAGGCTGGATGATTCTTCGCCGTGGTTCATCAACAATTTCAGACTTTGGTGGCCTACAACGGATCACTCCGATCATGGCATGGTCTTTCTTTATCGCCGGATTATCAGGTCTGGCGCTGCCTGGACTTTCAAGTTTTGTCAGTGAATTTCTTGTCTTGGTCGGTACCTACACAAGGTATCCAGTGGCTGCAATCATCGCGACATTTGGAATCGTTCTCGCCGCACTTTATATATTGATTCCAGTGCAGCGCGCTCTCCATGGCGCAACAACTCCAGGAAACGAGAACTTAAAGGATCTTAATCTTCGCGAAAAAATTGCAATTGCTCCAGTGATCGCAATTATCGTCTTCCTTGGTTTCTATCCATCGCCACTTCTCAAGATTATTAACCCAGCGGCTGCACATATTGTGCAACAACAGGGGTATAGCGATCCTGCACCAACGATGAACGGAGGAAAGTAAGTGAGTACATTTATTACTCCAGTTCTTAACTATGCAATGTTGGCACCGATTTTGGTCGTACTTGCAGGTGCACTCATCGGTGTTCTGATCGAGGCATTTGCTCCACAACGATCACGCAGTTCATCTCAGCTACTTCTTGCGGTCTTTACATTAATTGTTGCGTTGCTAGCGTTGATTCGTACTCGCGGAACGTATTCAAATAAAGTAGCGATGAATTCAGTGACCTTTGATGGTGCTGGCTATCTCCTGCAGATGAGCATTCTGATCATTGCCCTCATTGCAATTCTGCTCTTGGCAGATAGCGATAAGTTCGCAGCAGCACCAACTGCCGCTCCAGGATCTGATGAAGAGCGACAGGCACAGGCTGCCAACATTCGCGTGACTGAAATTTACCCACTGACGCTATTTGCTATCGCGGGGATGCTTCTCTTCACAGTCTCATCCGATCTCATCACACTCTTTGTCGCTTTGGAAGTTCTCTCGCTTCCTCTCTATCTCATGGCAGGTCTTGCGCGACGTCGTCGCCTAGCTTCGCAAGAAGCAGCGCTTAAGTACTTTCTCCTAGGCGCATTTTCATCTGCATTCTTTCTATTCGGAATCGCCTATTTATACGGATACTCAGATTCAATCACCTTTGCAGGCATTGCCGCTGCGATTACCGGCGGAGCGGCCAATGATGTATTCCTATTGATCGGTATCTCCTTTGTGAGCGTGGGCTTGCTCTTTAAAGTCAGCGCTGTTCCATTCCACTCATGGGCACCAGATGTTTACCAAGGGGCACCAACTGCAGTGACTGCATTTATGGCGGCAGCAACGAAGGTTGCAGCATTTGGCGCAATGCTCCGTATTTTCTACGTCGCCTTCGCCGGTGATGTATGGCAATGGCGCCCAATGCTCACTGCAGTCGCTCTTGTCACAATGGTCTTCGGTTCACTTGTTGCGATATCCCAGCGCGACGTAAAGAGAATGCTCGCCTACTCTTCAATTGCACATGCAGGATTCTTGCTTTCAGGAATCATTGCACTCAATAAATCAGGTCTTGATGCAACGATTTTCTATCTCTTTGCATATGGCGTTGCAACTGTCGGAGCCTTTGCCATCGTCTCTCTCGTCTCTGATTCATCAGGTGAGGTAAGCGATCTCAATCGCTGGGCTGGACTTGGAAAACGATCACCGTGGATTGCGACATCCTTTGCTTTCCTTCTACTTACCTTTGCGGGAATTCCACTGACCAGCGGATTCGTTGGAAAGTTTGCAATCTTCTCAGCAGCTTATGAGAGTGGAAATACAGCGATTCTGATTACCGGCGTTCTCTCGTCAGCGATCGCCGCATTTTTCTACATTCGCATTATCGTGCTCATTTTCTTTAAAGACCCTGTTGAAGATGGAACAAGTGTTGTAATCCCATCAATGTATACACGGATCACTATCGTGGCTTCTCTGATCATCACATTGGTACTTGGAGTCTTCCCAGCGCCAGTTCTTGATTACATTACTCAAACTGCCTTCTTCCTTCGCTAATGGCATCCTTCGGTATTCCAGATCTTTCACCAGCGCTTGAGGCAGATCTTGCGAAGCGAATGGTTGAGGTGGAGGCTCTTCTCCGCCTACAGATCGAAGGTAAATACCCGCTCGTTATTGAAACCTCACGCCATTTAGTTGAGGCAGGGGGAAAGCGTCTTCGCCCTCTACTTACTTTGATTACATCGCATTACGGAGATCCATCGGCGCACGGAATTATTGAGGCAGCGGTGGTCTGTGAATTAACACATGTAGCAACCCTGTATCACGATGATGTAATGGATGAGGCACCGCTACGTCGCGGAGTTGAAAGTGCGAATAATCGATGGGGAAATACGGTTGCGATCTTGACCGGTGATTATCTCTTCGCGCGTACCTCAGATATGTTGGCAGATTTAGGTCCAGCCGCGGTTCATCTTCAGGCGCAGACATTTGAGCGTTTAGTAATCGGGCAGATTATGGAGACACAAGGGCCGGTAGATGGAGCAGATCCGCTACAACACTATTTAGGAGTCGTTGCAGATAAAACTGGATCACTCATTGCAGCGAGTGCTCAATTTGGCGCAATGCTTGCAGGCGCACCTCGCGAGCAGACCAACGCACTTGCTGCCTTCGGCGAAAAGATTGGTATCACATTTCAATTAGTTGATGATGTCATCGATATCGCAAGCCAATCACATGATTCTGGTAAGACACCGGGCACGGATCTCAAAGAAGGTGTACCAACTTTGGTGACACTCAATGTCATGAGTTCTACCCGTGCGCAAGATCGGGATCTACAGGAGCTACTTAAAGGCCCAATCGCTGATCAGGGTGTCGTGGATCAGGTGTTAGATCAGCTCCGCCAACACCCAGCGTTAGAACAGTCTCGCGAGCAGATTTTAACTATTGCTAATGAAGCACGAACACTTTTGGGTCCTCTGCCGCTCAATGATGCAACCAGCGCACTCTTTTCCCTATGTGATGCTGTGATCGATCGTTCTTCCTGATTTAATTAAATCAAGGGCAAGAGCAACGAGTGCGATCCAAATAATAACGAAGCCAATCCAACGCGCAGCAGGCATATCTTCGTTGAAATACCAGACACCAATCGAAAATTGAATAGTCGGTGTGATGTACTGCAAAAGACCGATGAGGGTAAGCGGCAATCTGTTGGTTGCACCGTTAAAGAGTAAGAGTGGGATGGCAGTGACTGCGCCTCCGCCGATGAAGAGAAGAGTAATTTTCCACGAGACTCCAAATTGGCCCTCGCCTTGATTTCCAAGCCAGATTAAATAGGCAAGGTAGGCACCACTTGAAATAAGTGTCTCGATGGATAGCCCTTCAAGTGCCCCAAGACCTAATTGTTTCTTCACTAAACCGTAGCCACCCCAAGAGAATGCAAGACCCAGCGCAATCCATGGCAGACGACCGTAATCCAGGGTCAGAACAGCAACCCCAAGAGTTGCTACTCCGACGGATACCCATTGAAGCGGCCTCAACTTTTCTTTGAGGATAAGTACACCTGTTGCAATCACAACAATGGGATTGATGTAATAACCGAGTGAGGCTTCAACAACATGGCCAGATGTCGCGGCATAGATATAGATAATCCAATTGATTGAGATCAGTATCGAACCTAAGAAAAGTCCTGCCACAATCTTTGGTCGCTTCAAAAGTGCCAGAGTTGATTTAAGAGTTTTGGTCATCCATAAAATAATGAAACAGAAAACTAAAGTCCATACAGCGCGATGGGAGACAATCTCAAGAGGGTTTGCGGGTTCAAGAAGTGGCCAATAAATTGGAAAGAGACCCCACAGCGTATAGGCGCTAACTCCAAAGACTAGGCCGAGGCTTCGTACCTTTGCCTTCTCTTCTCTCATTGCTATCTAAAGTTCACAAATTGAACAGCAAAGTCCCATTTGCCATCTTTAATCATGGCGATTGCATCTTGAAGATCATCTCTGCTCTTACTTGTTACTCTCAACTCATCGCCCTGAATCTGACTTTTAACAGATTTTGGACCCTCATCACGGAGAAATTTTGCAATCTTCTTGGCATTCTCTGTAGAGATACCTTCTTTAAGTGGGCAAGAGATCTTGTAGATCTTTCCAGATAGTTGTGGCTCGCTTGGATCGATATGTTTGAGCGAAACTCCACGCTTGATCATCTTATCTTTTACAACATCAAGTGTTGCCTTAGCGCGCTCTTCGGTATCTGCCTCAATACTGATCTTCTCTCCAGCCATTTCGATCTTGGCGCCGGTATTTTTGAAATCAAATCGAGTATCAATCTCACGGATTGCTTGATTGATTGCGTTATCGAGCTCCATACGATCGATCTTTGACACTACATCGAAACTGGAATCTGCCACAGGTGGACCCTCTACTTTCTTTGGTAAAGCTAGCCAATCGAATGAAGAATCGCCTCGGCCATCGTCGGTGTTGGATATGAAGATTGAGTTCCAAGTCTAGTGACACTATCTGATGCACAGGCGCACCCCAAGGCGATTGCTCGCCTCTCATCCATTCCCAGTGCTAGGCCTACCGAAAACGCACCAACAAAGGCATCTCCTGCTCCTGTGGTGTCGATTGCGGTGACCTTTGGAGCACTCACACGTTCTACTCGACCATCAAGAGTTGTAAAGGCTGCACCTTGATCTCCAAGAGTGACAGCAAAGCGCGTCTTTAACGTTGCTGCTAGTTGAAGAATTATTTCATCACTCGTAGGTTCAAGACCTTCAGGATGCATACCGGCGAATTCACTTTCGTTAGGAATAATCCAATCACTTAAGGAGATAAGTTCAGGAGATATCGCAGCAAAAGGTGCGGGATTTAAAACAGTGCGTGCACCAAATGATCGCGCTGTTGCAAAGGCTTGGGTTGTCACTTCCTGCGGGATCTCAAGTTGACCAATGACAACCGAGTACCCCTTCAAAGTCTCAAGTGCAGATTTAGCCTCTGCGGGAGTCATGGCGTTATTGGCACCTGGAACGCAGATAATTCGGTTACTTCCGTCGGGTTCTACCCAAATTGGAGCAACGCCACTAGCGCCGGCAGTTCGTGACACGAAAGTTACATCTATACCTTGCTCTTGGAAATTAGAGAGGGTAGTGTCTCCGAATACATCGTTACCTAACGTATTAACCATCGAGACGGTTGCACCAAGTCGTCTTGCCATTACTGCTTGGTTGGCACCTTTGCCACCAAAGCCCAATGCAAATGAATCACCAACTACGGTTTCACCAGCATTGGGAACTTTTTTTGTATAGGCAACCATGTCAATCATTGTGCTGCCAACGACAACAACATATGGCTGCTTCGACATTTATTACTCCCCGCGACACGTAGAAATAAAAGCTAAACGCTCTAGACGGCAATGTACTCCACGAGATAGGTTATCTGCAATCGTTATCAGTAACGATTTTTCACACCGACAAGGAGGCCGGCGTTGTCCACTGTAACAATCACCGACGTCGCCAAACATGTCGGAGTTTCAGTTGCAACGATCTCTCGCCACCTCAGTGGATTTACAGTGCGTAACGAAGAAAAAATTCGTCAAGCAATCATTGATTTGAATTATCGCCCAAGTGCAGCTGCACGAAATCTTAAATCAGGTCGAACGGGAATCATCGCCATAGTTGTTCCAGATATCACCAACCCATTCTTTGCATCGATTGTCGAAGGTGCAGAAGGCGCTGTTGGAGAAGATCGAATGATCTTGCTAGTAAACACTGGAGATTCGCGTCAGCGCGAAGAGAAAGCCCTTGCTCAACTATTTGGTCGTGTTGATGGGGTCATCATGGCGCCGCTGACTGAAGATGAAGAGGGACCATCATTTTTTAGCCAATTTGGATTACCAATCGTCTTTGTAGATCGAGTCACTCAAGATGGTGAAAAGTTCAGCACCGCCTTGACCGATAACGCCAAGGGCGCGACGATCGCCACGAACCACTTGATTGCCCTGGGCCATAAAAAAATTGCCATGATTAGCGGTCCGCTAAGTACGACCCCCGGAAAGAAGCGAGCAGATGGCTTCAAAGCCTCTCTTAAAGAGTCTGGCTTGCCATGCCAATATTTCATTGAATCTGATTTCAGTGAAGAGGGTGGATACGCAGCAATGAGCGCGCTTCTCGAGCGAGAGGATGCGCCGACGGCAGTCTTTACCGCCAATAATTTGATGACCATTGGCGCACTTCATGCCCTGCGCGATCGCGGGGTAGCGGTACCAAACCAGATTTCAATTATTGGATTTGATGATCTTGATTTTGCTGAATTAATAAACCCTCCACTGACGGTGATCGCACGAGATGCGCGCCTACAAGGTGCGCTGGCGATGGAGCTGATGATTAAGCAACTAACAAACGGGGCTAGCACCCAACCTGAGCATTCAATGGTCGATGTACAACTTGTTGAGAGAGGATCGTGTGCACCTCCCAGGGAGATGCAGACGATCGCTTTCAACAAGGTAGACCGTTGAGTAAACGAGTGATCACTCAAATAAACAAAAGGAGAAATACCGAATGCAGAAGAAACTTCTAGGCCGCTGGGGAGTAATTGCACTTGCTGCAACCCTAACCGCCACAGTTGTTACCGGTTGCGGTAGCGATAGCGAAGAAGCATCTGAGAACCTCACAGGAACAATTGGAATCGCCTATAGCCTAGGTGGACGCGATGTTCCAGGGTTTAACCAGCTTGCATATATCGGAGTAGAACCACTACTCGCAGCAAATGAAGGACTTGAACTCATTGAGTCACAAGACAACCCAACAGCAACAGATGATCAGCGCGCTGAGCGTCTTCGTCTGATGGCACAAAAGGGTGCAAACCCAATCGTGGTTGTTGGATTCACATACGCTGCAGCACTTGCAAAAGTTGCTCCAGAATTCCCTGACACAACATGGGGAATCGTTGATGATTCATCTGTAACTGCACCAAACGTTCACAGCATTGTCTTTAAAGAAGAAGAAGGCTCATACCTCGTCGGTGTTGCAGCAGCTTTGAAGAGCAAGACAAACAATGTTGGATTCATCGGTGGAGTAAATACACCGTTGATCGCAAAGTTTGAGGCTGGCTTCATCGCCGGTGCAAAGGCTGTAAACGCAGATGTCAAGGTTCAGTCAACTTACATCAGCAACTTCCCAGACTTCTCAGGATTTAACGATCCTGCAAAGGGATACGAAGCTGCTAAGGGTATGTACGAGAACGGCGCAGAT
>WLHB01000030.1 GCA_009702965.1 Actinomycetota bacterium
CTGTTGCGGATCTATTGAGAGCATCAATCGCACGCGTTAAAGCCTAATTTTTTTAACGCGATGACTTGGGAAGAGAGTGTGCTCCGGCTTCAAACCGGACTTGACCTAAGTCCTGCTGAGATTTCTCTCATGATGCAGAGGATTCTTGAAGGTCGGGCAGAAGTTGATGCAATTAAAGAATTTCTCTTAGCCCTTAAAAGTAAAGGCGAGAGCGCAGAAGAGGTCACTGCTCTTGTAGATGAGATGTACCGCCACAGCGCACCGATAAGCATTACTGAACGCGCAGTCGACACCGTAGGAACGGGTGGCGATGGCGCACATACAATCAATATCTCAACAACTGCTGCGATTATTGCGGCCTCCGCTGGTGCTCGAGTTGTAAAGCACGGCAATCGTGCCGCATCCAGTAAGAGCGGATCCGGAGATCTCCTCGAAGCTTTGGGCGTTGCCATCACACTCGATGGCGCAGCAGTTGCACAGTGCGTCAAGACTTTAGGAATCGGCTTCTGCTTTGCTCCAATTTTCCATCCTGCAATGCGTTTTGCAGCCCCTGCACGTAAAGAGTTAGGGCTTCCCACCGTTTTCAATATTCTCGGACCGCTAGCAAATCCGGCTAAACCTCAGGCAGCAGCCATTGGCGTTGCCGATGATCGAATGCACCTTGTGATGGCGCAAGTTCTTGCGGCTCGTGGTGTCGATGGATTTGTCTTCCGTGGTGATGATGGTCTTGATGAGATAACGCTTTCTACAACGACGTCAGTGTTATCTATCGGCTCAGGTGAAATACATAGCGACCGCATTGATCCTTTAGATTTTGGAATTCGGCGTGCCCCAATTACTGATCTAGTGGGTGGAGATGCCACAGAAAACGCACGAATTACAGTGGCAATTTTCGGTGGTGAACATGGAGCTCCAAGAGATGCAGTTCTCCTTAATGCCGCTGCTGCAATTGCAGCCTTTGATGGAGAAAGTGAATTGGCAATTCAAGTGCGATTACAAAAAGGCTTAGATAAGGCTCGTACGGCTCTCGACACTGGAGCAACTGCAAGACTGCTTAAGGATTGGGTTGATCTCTCTCAATCGCTTGCTTAGCCAGCGTTCGTTTACTTGGTCTCTTGCTACCAGCGGTGAGCATTTCGTTAATAGTAAATATCCCGAAGGTTCCCATGCGTTCGATCACTCCATGGAGAACATCGACAGTGGCCCGTGCATCATCTAGTGCTCTGTGATTAGGTGCGACGGTAGTGCGGAAATACTGTGCCAGAGTTCCCAGTTGATAGTTGGCCACATCGTCTTTGGTAAGCACAAAACGTGCTGCCTTTACAGTGTCGATTACCCGAAAGTCGGGCCAAAGATATCCATGAAGTTCAGATGCGGCCTTTAAAAATGAGAGATCAAAGGGAGCGTTATGCGCGACAAAGATTGTTTCGTGTGGGTTACCCATGAATTCAAGAAGTAAGGGCAGGATTGCTTGGATCGATGGTGCGTCAGCAAGCATCTCATCGGTAATTCCGGTGAGCTCGGTGATGAAGTGTGAAATCGGTGTTCCGGGATTAATAAATGTTTCAAAGGTGCCGATCACTTCGCCACCACAGACTTTCACTGCGCCAATTTCAGTAATAGCACTTCCTGATTGGGATGAAGCACCCGATGTTTCTAGATCGAGCACAACGAATGTGACGGCTGAGAGATCTCTATCTTCAGCAAATTTTCGTTGACTCATGGGCTAAGCCTATGGTCACCTGCTGACAGAAACTACTTCTTCTTTCTTCTGATCACTTTCTTAGCCTGCGCAGTGAATTTATCGCTCTCTTTTTTAATTCTGGCGAAGACAACCTCGGCCCAAGCAAACTCAGTGGCCAAAATTGCAACTCCGAGAACAATGAGGGGGAGACCCGGCCCAGGGATAAAGAGAAAAACTAGTCCGAGAAGTGAGATTGTGGATCCAACTGCGGCGACAATAGCCCAGCGAAGAGGATGGGGAAGGTGCTTCCACACCGAATCAAACTTACGACGCAAATTTAACGCCATGAGAGATCATCCTTACTGTGTACGTAATTTCTTCCCATGATGGCTCAATCCTATCTCACCGCTCTTTACCTTTACATCTGGAATGGCGTAGTGTCTATCGCATGGAATATAGACGCCTTGGTAGTACTGGAATGTATGTCTCTGAAATCTCTTACGGCAACTGGATCACCCATGGTTCACAGGTCGAACAAGATGCGGCAATTAAATGCGTAAAGACCGCCTTCGATCTGGGGATTACGACATTTGATACAGCCGATGTCTACGCGGGAACTCGCGCAGAGACTGTTCTTGGAAAGGCGCTCAAAGGTATTCGCCGCGAGTCATATGAGTTGTTCACCAAGGTCTATTGGCCAACGGGAACCGGCAAGAACGATCGAGGACTTTCTCGCAAACACATCATGGAGTCCGCTCACGCTTCACTCAAGCGACTCAATGTGGATCACATAGATCTCTACCAAATGCATCGCTTTGATTTCGAGACTCCTCTCGAGGAATCTCTTCAGGCTTTCGAAGATCTCATTCGTCAAGGCAAGGTCAATTACATTGGTTTCTCAGAGTGGACAGCAGAGCAAGTGTCATCGGCGCTGAAGATTCAGGACGCTCGCGGATACTCTCGTTTTGTCTCTAGCCAGCCTCAATATTCGGCGCTGTGGCGCGTGATTGAAGCAGAGATTGTGCCGCTCTCTCGCAAGGAAGGAATCGGACAGATCGTCTGGTCACCAATCGCACAAGGAGTGCTCACCGGAAAGTACAAGCCAGGCAAGAAAGCACCGGCCGGCTCTCGTGCAACGGATAAGAAGAGTGGCGCGGGAATGATCTCTCGCTGGATGCGTGAAGATGTATTGGAAGCAGTACAAAAGCTTGCACCTGTTGCAGATTCTGTTGGTCTAACGATGTCTCAGCTCGCAATTGCATGGGTGTTGCAGAATGACAATGTCTCATCAGCGATTATGGGAGCAACTAAACCATCTCAAGTGAAAGAGAATGTAAAGGCTTCTGGAGTAAAGCTCGATGCCTCAGTAATGAAGGCGATCGATGCTGCTTTAGGTTCTCTTCCCGAGCGTGATCCAAAGTTGAATGTAAGTCCCAACCCACGGGCATAGCGGCGAACACTCATGGCGAAAAACATCTTCTTTGAACGCAGCACCCTGGAGTACGAACTTCCAGATTTTGCTCATCTTGAAGAAAGTCATTACCTCGAAGCCTTCTATGAAGGTACAAAAAAGCAATTACAAGAAGTAGAGGCGATAATTGCTTCCGGTGAACCAACCTTTGAGAACACGATTGTCGCACTGGAAAAAAGTGGACAGATCCTTACTCGAGCACTTCTAGTTTTCTATAATAAATCTTCTAGCGACACAAGTGATTCCCTTGATGCAATCGAAGAAGAGATTGCTCCTAAGCTCTCAGCCCATCAGGATGCAATCACTCTCAATCCAGCTCTCTTTGATCGAATCAAAGCATTGCACAGTAAGAAGGAAGCGCTTGCACTCTCTACAGAGGATGCGTGGCTACTCGATAAGTATTATCGAGATTTCCTCTTTGCCGGTGCACATCTGACTCAGTCTCAGCGCGATGAACTGACAAAAATTAATGAGCGACTCTCTTTTCTTGAAACTCAATTTTCCAAGAACCTCTTAACCGATACAAATGAGAGCGCACTGATTCTCGATTCACGCGATGAGCTCAAAGGCCTATCTGAAGGCGAGATTCAGGCGGCAGCCGATGCCGCCTCAGCGCGTGGTCTTGAGGGTAAGTACCTGCTGGGGATGGTCAATTTCAGCGGAAATCCTCTTCTCGAAAGCCTTGAAGTGCGTGCAACCCGTGAGCGCATCATGAAGGCTTCTCTTTTGCGTGGCAATCGAGATAACGAATTTGATACCAAGAAGATCATTGTAGAAATGTCGAAACTGCGCGCAACTAGAGCGAAACTTTTCGGTAAGAAGTCTCACGCGGATTACGTTATCGCCGAGCAGACTGCGGGCAGCGTTGAGAACGTCCACACCATGCTTCGAAAGATCGCACCTGCCGCCGTAAGAAACGCGCGAAGTGAGGGATCTGAAATTCAAGCGATGATCAAGGACTCAGGTGAAGACTTTGAGATTGCCAGCTGGGATTGGGATTTTTACACCGAGAAAGTTCGAAAGGCCAAGCACGATATTGATTCGAGTGCGCTACGCCCATACTTTGAATTAGAGCGAGTGTTACGCGACGGAGTCTTCTTTGCGGCCAACAAGCTCTTTGGGATCTCATTTAAAGAACGCAGTGACCTGGTTACCTATCACGATGAGGCGCGTGCCTTTGAAGTTTTCAATGAAGATGGCAGCAAGCTCGGACTCTTTATCGGTGATTTCTACACACGCGATTCAAAGCGCGGTGGGGCATGGATGAATAATTTGGTCGATCAGAACTTCCTCTTGGGTCAGTTACCGGTAGTCGTAAACAATCTCAATATTCCTAAACCAGCAACTGGTGAGCCGACTCTTCTTACCTATGACGAGATCGTCACCTTGTTCCATGAATTTGGACACGCTCTTCACGGACTCCTATCAAGTGTCACATATCCAAAAGTTTCTGGCACCAGTGTGCAGAGAGACTTTGTTGAGTTCCCATCACAGGTCAATGAGATGTGGATTCTTTGGCCAGAGGTTGTCTCAAACTATGCAATTCATCATCAAACAGGCGAAAAATTGCCGCAAGAACTTATCGACCGCCTCAAGGGCGCATCAACATTTAATGAAGGTCACGCAACAACAAGTTATCTTGCCGCTGCGATTCTGGACTTAGCCTGGCACTCACTTGAGGATGGGCAATCTGTAGACGATGTTGTTGCATTCGAAGCTGCTGCAATCAAGGATTACGGCCTTGACTATCACGCTGTACCTACTCGCTACCGCAGCACCTATTTCTCTCACATCTTTGGTGGTGGATATTCAGCTGGCTATTACGGCTACATCTGGAGCGAGGTTCTCGATGCTGAATCTGTCGATTGGTTTAAGGAAAATGGTGGACTCACACGAAGCAATGGTGATCATTTCAGAGCTCAATTACTGAGCCGTGGTGGATCGATTGATTCAATGACTATGTTTAAGAATTTCCGTGGGCGCGAGGCATCGATAACACCTTTGCTCAAGCGCCGTGGTCTTGAATAACCCTTTCTAGAAACCCGTCCACCGCAGATTCAATCATCGCCAACACTTTTTCGTAGGACTCTTCTGGTTGGTTGTAAGGATCTGGAACTTCCAGCTTGAAATAGTCACTGGATAGCGGATCGATATCTGCTAGCGCTTTATCAAAGCTACGAAGGTAGAAAACCTTGGCCGCATCTTCTTGGCTGGGTGATAGCGAGAGAACATTTTCGAAATTGCTGGAGTCCATTACGAGGATGTAGTCATGAACGAAATAATCATTTACTTTAAATTGAGAAGCGGTATGGCTATGAAGATAACCAGCCTTCTCCCACACGAGCTTAGAGGTGGGATGTGGGCCTTGTCCTACATTCCAGCTGCTTGTGCCTGAACTAGAAACATGCACCTTAGGTGATGTGAGATTCTGAGATTTTCCCACGAGAACGGCAGCAGCCATGGGGGAGCGGCAGATATTTCCTAAACACACCATCGCCACCGAAATTTGTCTCACGCGAGAATCTTATTCCAAAATAAATCAGCCCCACCATCCGAGGATGGTGGGGCTGATCTTTAAATAACTATGCCTTTGGTGAAACTACCAATGCGCCAATAACCGCGAAGACGCCGAAAAGGAGTCCAAGGATTGTCCAAAGAGCTACATTGAGATTCTTCTTCTTTGCTTGGCTGTAACAGATAGCAGCGCAAGCGACCCATACCGCGAGAATTAATATTTCCATGAACTATCTCCCTTATAGTTTGTAGTGTTGTCGAGCGTCAGTATTCGTAGCCGAAGGCAACGATTACAAGCAAAACCATGATGCCCACCATTAGCGCAATCTCATTCGAATCCACACCAGATTTCTTCGGCGGCGTAGGGCTCGAATAGAAAGGTTTCGCGACATGTGGGCGAGTATCCGAGGTCCAGTCTGAACCATTCCAATACCGGTCGGCAGGTTTACCGTCCGGATCGGGATACCACCCAGGAGGAATTTCTTGGTTAATCACACTCTCCAAACACTTTTGTGTAATTTCAGGGTAACAAAACAAAAAGTCCATGTCAGAAAAAACACTGGGATTTTGCGGATTCATATCATTATTTTTGGTCAGAATTGTCATGACTGGTCGCGGACAAAATAGGGGTGCTTGACTGGTTTGAAGGGGATTGCCAGATAGGCTGAGGGTATGGGCATGGAATTAGCATGGATTGCAGCAGGTGTCGCCCTTCTAGTTCTTGCCTATCTGGTCCGTAGTCTTCGAGCCCTTCATCGCAAGATCAATCGCAACGCCGATCGCGTATCCAGAGAGTTATCGGGACAGACCTCGCGCATCAAAGAGGAGATAGGCCACGCCTATCACCAAGTTGAGGCGTTAGAGCAGCTATTACCAATCTTGAAATTGAAGGCACCTCTCCCGGCTTCGCGTGGCTGGGCAGCCTCTCCTGATTTCCTATTGGCGCTCTCTCACATCACCCAAAAAGTGCGTCCTAAGTTGGCCGTTGAACTCGGATCAGGCACGTCAACACTTGTACTTGCTAAATCTGGTGCGAAGAAAATTATTAGCCTAGATCACTCCGTTGATTTCGGGAATCAAACAAAAGAGATGCTGGCAAGCCATGGAGTTCGCGGGGTTGATATTCGGATTCACGAATTGGAAACATACCCGCAGGGTTACAAGTGGTATGCCAAATCAACTTTCAAAGGATTGGCAAAGATCGACCTACTCGTCATTGACGGTCCACCGAGTTCGACTAATCCCGATGCCAGATATCCAGCACTCGCGCATCTCATTCCCTTACTCTCACCGAAGGCGACAATCGTTCTCGATGATGTTTTCCGTGACGAAGAGCGCAAATTGGCAGATGACATTCTTGCTGCACTCCCTGGCCACACCATGAAGATTCTTGCGCACGAAAAGGGGACAGCGGTTATTGCCCCTCGACTGGGAAAGTAAGAGCTTGTGACTGCATCATTTTTTAAACTGCCAGAAGAAGAACAGATCAAGGGGATAGAGACATTTTCCTCTGAGATTCTCAATCGCTACGCGATCGATATTCAGTCTGCCGTTTCAATCAACTTCGAATATAACGCCACACTTAAAGTTCAAACCACCGATGGCCAATTATTCGCTTTACGAGTCAATGTCAACTCTCCGCGAACACCAGATAACTTGGCTGCTGAAATCGCGTGGGTCAACTTTCTTGCTCGTGATGGGCGAGTTAATGTTCCGCACCCGATCGCAAATAAGGAAGGTGATTTCCATACTTCGATCTTCCACGAACCATCCCAGCGCACGTTACATTGCGTTCTGTACTCCTGGCTTGAAGGTGAAGAAGTAGGCGATGAACCAAGCGCCGAACAGTTGCGGGCCTTAGGTGCTGTAATGGCAACGCTACATAAATCCTCGGAGAACTTTGAACTTCCGACAGGCGCAAAACTACCTTTGCTATCGGACCCAATGTGGGAGACAGAAGATTATCTTCTCGGAGAAAAGAGCGTACTCGATCCACAAGAAAAGGCTTTGATTGCACGGGGGCTAGATGCGGTTGCCTCTGAAACGAAAAGATTGTTTGCCTCACAAAAGCCACAGATTATTCATGCTGATCTACACGGTTGGAATGTGATGTGGAACGACGGAAAGCTTTCTGTCCTCGACTTTGATGATTGTGGCATCGGTCTACCTTTACAGGATCTTGCCACAGCTATTTATTATCTGGATACCCCAGAACAAGACGCGGCACTCAAGGAAGGGTACGCATCTGTTGCACCTCTTCCAGATCACAGTCAGAGCGATCTGGATATGCTCTTGTTACAGCGTCGCATTATTCTTTTGAATTATCTGTACGCAACCTCAAATGCTGAGCACCGCGCGATGATTCCAGAATATCTGATTGAGAGCCTTAGGCGAATCGAAAAGTACTTGGGAGATGCTCTTTAATCGAGAAGGAAATGCCCGAAGATTGATACGCCCCTAGATACACTGTGCGAGTGCGTTACAAAAACATCTTTGTACTGAGCCCAGGCCGTTCCGGCTCAAAATCGATCGTTGAGGCAACATCGCATCTAACGAACTACACCTCAGCCCATGAATCGCGGGCAGCCCGATTAGGCAATGAACGATTTAACTATCCAAATTTTCATATTGAGGCTGACAACCGACTCTGCTGGTTCTTCGGTGAAATGTCCCAACGCTTTTCTGGGGATGATGTTCTCTACATCCACCTGAAGCGAGATCTTCAAGATACGGCCGATAGCTTTCTTCACCGCCTTCGAAACAGTAACTATCGGGCGTCAATCATGAACGCTTTCTCGCACGGAATTTTGATGAAGCCGGGGGATTGGACTCCGGATGAAGAGGCAGAGGTCGCTAAGTTCTACGTCGAAACTATTCACTCCAACATTTCAGGTTTCGTGAAGAGTAAGAACCACTTAGTCGTCCACCTACAAGATGGCGGTGAATCCTTCGATCAATTCTTAACTGCAATTGATGCTGAGGGCGATTTAGAGGCTGCCCGCGCGACCTGGAAACAGGTACATAACGCTCGGTAACGCGCACGATACTGGGATCGATGGAGGAATCCTTCATATAAAGCGCTTGCCTAGAAACTCAAGATGACTAGACAAGAAAAGATTGACCATGTTTGACCTTCATACAGATATATCCCGCGTAGAGAATTAGTCATGCGCAAATCAAAGCTTCTTGTCGTGATTGTCTCAACAGTTTTTCTCACCTCTTGTGGGGCTGAATCGATTGACTGGGCAACGCCTAAAGCCGTTACCGAAGCACGCGAGCAAAGTGCGTTTTTCCCGACAAAGACGGATATGCAGAAGCTAAATTCACTCAATGATTTCGTATCTGCAGAATTTGAATCTGATGTTTTGATCGGCTATAAATTTAATGGCGCTGGCGATGGCTCGTTACAAGTTGAGCCCCTTTCCTGCCTTGGTACTGAGAAATATCTTTTAACGGATGACTTTTGGCTTACGCCAACCTCCACGTCGACCTTGAATATGGGATATGGATACTCCGAGGTTTATGCCATTCGGGGTGATCAACAACGAACACTTAGAATGGCCTTTTTTGCCGATAAAAACGTTGATGATGCGAACCTAATTGGGGATATCGTAACCGAGCTCGAATCATGCAAGTCGGTTACCAACAGGGCTGAGACACTTGAATGGACATCAACATTCTCGTATACCGCCGTCTCACCAGATGAGCTTCGTGTCGAAATCAATACCGATTATTCATATACCACGGGTCAAAAATTCACAGGTCGGTCAGTAAAACTTGTGAAACAAGTGGGAAGAAACCTTCTATCAGTCATGCTTTCGTATTCTGCCAAATCGGATATGACGCTTGATCCCATCACGTCAGCAGAAGAGGATGATGCCAAGGCACTCTTGGCAATATTCGTGAACAACTTAGCTCCGCAAGAGTAAATCAGAGAGTCTTTACCCGCATACATAAGTTGAGGAGAAACAAGATGAAGAGAAACAAGATGAAGAGAAAGCTACTAATCGTTCAATCAATTTCATTACTTTTGTTTGCTCTTACTAGTTGCGGTTCCTCTGATATGACTCCAGCACAGGCAGCAGTAAAGCCATGCGCTACCTTCGATATGATTTCAGAGAGCATGCTTGCCCTTGATCGAGATGGCGTAATGAGCTACGCGGAAGAGGCGGGCCAACAATTCGAAGATATTTCGTCGTTGGATCCTGTGTTCGGCAAGTTTGCTGAGTTCTTAAAGGGTGTGGCAATGACTGGATCAACACTCGATTCAGCGGGCACATATAGCGACTTGCTGTTGTACTGCATTCCAATCAATAGCCCTGAATAAACGTGGACGATACTGGGATCGAACCAGTGACCC
>WLHB01000031.1 GCA_009702965.1 Actinomycetota bacterium
GAGAATCTTTTCTCCAAAGCGCGCGATAACTTCGTCAAAACCTTCGCTGCCGCGCTCGATCGCGATTCGAGCAAGATGGTCGGCATCGATCACGTTTGCGCCAAGTTCGCTAAAGAACTGCGCAACAGTCGATTTACCTGCACCAATTCCGCCGGTGAGCGCGATTACCTTCATAAGTGGAGCCTACCTCTGACGTTATGGAATGAAGAAAGCCCCACACGAATTACTCGCATGGGGCCCTCTTAAGAGTTATTTACTCTGCAGCAACCTCTGCTGGAGTTTCAGTAGTTGCTCCAGCTGCATCGGCAGCTTTCGCCTCTGCCTTCTGCTTCTTGTGAGCGAGGAAGCGAACCTGCGCCTCTTGGTACTGGCGCTCCCACTCTTCACGTTGAGCATCAAAGCCAGGCTTCCAATCCTGAGTTTCTGGATCAAAACCTTCTGGATAGATGAAGTTTCCATCTGCATCATAGCGAGCAGCCATTCCATATTGAGTTGGATCAAATGCTTCGATCTCAACTTCAGTTCCTTCATTTGCCTGCTTCAATGAGAGCGAGATGCGACGACGCTCAAGATCAATATCAATAATCTTGACGAATAGCTCGTCATCGACAGCAACAACCTGCTCAGGAATTTCTACGTGACGTTCAGCCAACTCAGAGATGTGAACAAGGCCTTCGATACCTTCGTGTACACGGATAAATGCACCGAATGGAACGAGCTTTGTAACAACTCCTGGGACTACCTGGTTAATAGTGTGTGTGCGAGCAAATGCTTGCCATGGATCTTCTTGAGTGGCCTTGAGTGAGAGTGAGACACGCTCGCGCTCGAAATCTACCTCGAGAACTTCAACTGTCACTTCATCGCCAACTTCTACAACTTCGCCTGGATGATCAATGTGCTTCCAAGAAAGTTCAGAGACGTGAACAAGACCATCAACGCCACCAAGGTCAACGAATGCACCAAAGTTAACGATTGATGAGACAACTCCTGAGCGAACCTGGCCCTTTTGAAGCTGATTCAAGAATGTTGTACGTGATTCAGATTGTGTCTGCTCGAGGAATGCACGACGAGAAAGAACAACGTTGTTGCGGTTCTTATCAAGTTCGATGATGCGAGCTTCAACCTGCTTACCAATGTAAGGAGTAAGGTCGCGAACACGGCGCATTTCAACGAGAGATGCTGGCAAGAAGCCACGCAAACCAATGTCAACGATAAGTCCACCCTTAACAACTTCAATAACAGTTCCAACGACAACTTCGTCGCGCTCTTTCTTTCCTTCGATCTCTCCCCAGGCACGCTCGTACTGTGCACGCTTCTTGGAAAGAATTAGACGTCCTTCTTTATCTTCTTTCTGAAGAACAAGGGCTTCAACCTTGTCACCAACTTTAACAATGTCATTTGGATCGGCATCGTGGCGGATTGAGAGTTCGCGTGAAGGAATTACGCCTTCTGTCTTGTACCCGATATCAAGAAGTACTTCTTCGCGATCTACCTGAACGACTGTACCTTCGACGAGATCTCCGTCGTTGAAGTTTCTGATTGTGCCTTCGATTGCTGCAAGAAAATCTGCTGCTGATCCGATGTCATTTACTGCAATTACTGGTGATGTAGACAAGTGAGCTCCGTAGGGATAGAAAGTAATAGGACTCAAGCGCTTTGCCTGAAGAACAGGTGAAGGGTACGCGGGTAGCCCGTCTGGCAGCAAATCCGTGCGTAGAATAATCTCTCTATGAAGCGCTATAAGGAATTATTCTCATTCCCCCAAGTAATCTCTCTTGGAATAGCCGCATTTCCTGCTCGCCTGGCCTACGGAATGATCGGCCTCGGAATCTTCTTTAAAGCCGAGCAAAGTACTGGCTCATTTGCGATCGCCGGTTTTGCGATAGGTCTTAATTCTTTAGCAGGAGCAGCAACTGCTGGTATCAGAGGTTCTGTGATGGATCGTTGGGGGCAAAAGTGGCCACTTCGTATTCTTGTTCCTTCCTACACAATTCTCATTCTTGTTCTCAATCAAATGGATACTGCTCGCTCTATATTGATTGCTGCATTCGTTCTTGGAATCACCGCTCCTCCAATTAATCTCTCAGTGAGACCGCTATGGAAAGACATTGTTCCGCCGACGTATCTGCGCACCGCTTACGCCTTTGATTCATCGATGATGAGTTCGACAACAGTTCTAGGGCCCGTTGTTGTTACAGCTCTAGCGCTCTCGTCTCGTCCATATCTCGCTCTTGATGTCGTTGCTGGTCTCATGCTCACAGGTGGTATCGCTCTCGGTTTGACTCGTGTCTCGCGAAATTGGATTCCAGAGAAGAAAGCCAAAGGACAAGAGCGCTTACTCAAAAATAGAGCTATTCAAATGCTTATGTTTGAAGGATGTTTCATTGGATTTGGTTGGGGTGTCTTTGACGTTGCGGTCCCTGCCTTTGCAACACAGGAGGATGTTCCACATCGAGTTGCATGGATCTTTGCCACCTTCGGTGTGGCCACAATTATTGGCGGATTACTTGGCGGCCTTGTCTCAAAGAAGATGGCACCACTAGCCGCGCTCAGGAAGGCTTATCTCTTTTGGACCTTCGCCTGCATCCCAATCGTATTCACTTATCCAGATTGGACGATGGCAGTTGTTGGAGCATCGATCGGATTCTTTGGTGGCGCAGTACAAGTCTTCTACTTTGAAGTTCTAGAGGCAGTGCGTCCAAAAGGTTCACAGACATCTTCACTCGGTTGGATTTGGAGCGTCGAGGGAACATTTATGGCAGTTGGCGCGGCTGTGGGAGGAATAGTTTCAGAACACTTGTCACCTCGTGTTGGTCTCGCGATGTTGCCGATTATGATTTTTATCGGCTACATCATTCTCTCTGTTGGAAGAGGTCGACTATCGACGGCTAATGATCTACCAACCGATGAAGAAGATCTTGCGGCGATTGAAGATTTAAGCGATCCAAGCAAATAGAGTTAGTGCGCCGCCTGATTCCAACTCACTCCAACACCGACGTTTACATCTAGTGGTGCTTTAAGTGGGTACGCGTTGCCCATCTCACGACGAAGAATCTCGGTAGCAATATCAATCTCCTCGGTGACGCTCTCAAGGATTAATTCATCATGAACCTGTAAGAGTAAGCGCGAACGCAAACCCTCAGCCACTAGGGCCTTTTGAACATTGAGCATTGCCAATTTAATTATGTCGGCAGCCGATCCTTGGATCGGTGCATTTAACGCCATGCGTTCTGCTATCTCTCTACGTGCTCGATTATCTTGCATGAGATCGGGTAAATACCTGCGACGGCCTAAG
Organism: Actinomycetota bacterium; assembly: GCA_009702965.1. Lineage (GTDB taxonomy): Bacteria > Actinomycetota > Actinomycetes > Nanopelagicales > Nanopelagicaceae > Planktophila. The sequence continues at coordinate 3,296 of WLHB01000031.1, forward strand.
ACTGTTTCGGTGTAACCGACCTTGCGCGCTTCCTCAACTACATTCTTTAAATAGTCTCTGATTCCTCCAAAGCGAAGGAAATAACGATCCATCAGATCTTGAGCAGCAGGGGGTGAAAGATCGAGCTGTGCTGCAAGTCCGTAAGAACTCAGACCGTATGCCAGTCCATATGACATCGCCTTTATCTGACGACGCATCTCGGGATCCACATCAGTTGCAGCAACGTCAAAAACCTCTGCCGCAACTGTTGCATGTAGATCTTCACCTGATGAGAAAGCTTCAAGAAGATGTTGATCATTTGATAGGTGAGCCATGATGCGCATTTCAATCTGGCTGTAATCAGCAGTGATGAGTTGATCAAAACCCTTTCCTGCAATGAAGCAATCGCGAATCTTGCGGCCTTCTTCGGTGCGAACAGGGATATTCTGCAAATTTGGTCCCACAGAAGAGAGACGTCCTGTCGCGGTAACGGTCTGAGCAAAGTGGGTATGAATACGTTGGTCAGCTGCAATTTCTGCAATTAAACCTTCAATTGTTGTTGCCAGCTTCTTAGTTTCGCGAATGCGAAGCAGGGCTGCCAGAACTGGGTGTGCCGATTTAGCAAAGAGCCAGGCGAGAGCCTCGGCATCGGTTGTAAATCCGGTCTTAATCTTCTTTGTCTTGGGTAACCCCAGTTCTTCAAAGAGAACAACTTGTAATTGTTTTGGAGAAGCTACATTGAATTCATGGCCGACAGAATCATGAGCGATCTTTGTCTGTGCCGCGACTTCGGATTCAAAATAGTTCAGAAGCGAGGTGAGTTTCTCTCGATCGACAGCGACTCCCCTACGTTCCATTAGTGCGAGTAGATGTGCGATAGGAAGTTCGAGATCATAGAGAAGACCATCAACACCACGAGATTTCAACTCCTGATCCAACGACGTCCTTAGCGTAAAGAGTTGGGAGGCCATAGATGCCACCGAACTCTCAGGAGAAGAGAGATCTAAGGTTGAACCGTCACCGTAGCGCTCGAGAAGATCGGCAATCTCATGTGTTCTCACTCCGGGATTGAGAACATATGCAGCAAGGCTGGTATCGAAGATGATTCCTTCGATCTCCTGCTTGCGTGAGAGCGTCTTTCCATCGTGAACAATTTTAGGAATCTTTGCATCAACACTCCATGACCCAAGATCGCTCGCGTGCACTACATAGACCTCTGAGGGAGATAGCGCCACGGCGTATCGATGCACGATCTCATCTGTAATTTCATAGGAAAGTGAAATCTCGCCGACATGTTTTACAATCTTGGCGCTCAACTCAGAAGGCGTCAGAACCTTTTGATCGAGCTCACGTGAGAAGAGCGAGGACTCAACGGGTGCCTCATTCGCCGATCCTGCTTTCTCCGATCCCGCTTTCTCCGATCTTGAGTTAGCAATGACCGCCAGACGATCTTTGAGTGTTCTAAATTCAAGAGTTTCAAAGAGCGGTGCAAGATCGGAAAGTGCAACCCCCGACCACGCAAGGGCGGCAGGGTCTGCCTCGATATCGACCGAATGAATCAACTGCGTTAATTCGCGATTGCGTTTCACGCTTTCAATATTCTCGCGCAAAGCAATACCAACTTTGCCGCCAACTTCATCGGTCTTTTCTAGTAATTTCTCTAGCGAGCCGTACTCGATAATCCACTTGGCTGCGGTCTTCTCTCCCACTCCTGGAATCGATGGGAGGTTATCGCTGGGATCTCCGCGAAGGGCTGCAAAATCTGGATACTGAAGTGGCGTCATCTGATACTTCTCGACGACCGCTTGTGGCGTCATACGTACCATCTCACTTACGCCACGCTTAGGATATAGAACGGTGATTGACTCGGTAACGAGCTGAAAACTATCTCGATCGCCGGTGCAAATGAGAACATCAAATCCATCTTTCTCAGCGCGAGTGGCAAGGGTGGCGATAATGTCATCTGCTTCAAAGCCCTCCACCGAGAACGCAGTGATACCAAAACCTTTTACTAGGTCGTTGAGATAGGACATCTGCGAACGAAATTCGTCCGGCGTCTTTGCGCGATTAGCTTTGTACTCGGGAAAGATTTCAGTGCGGAAGGTTTTTCGGGAAACATCAAAGGCGACAGCCACGTGAGTGGGCTTCTCATCTTTAAGGAGTGAGATCAACATTGTTGCAAAACCATAGATCGCATTGGTGTGTTGACCGGTTGCGGTCGTGAAGTTCTCTGCTGGAAGAGCGAAGAAGGCTCGGTAGGCCATTGAATGGCCATCAATAAGAAGCAGTCTCTTCTCGTTCTTAGCCATGGCGCCAATCTTAGGTATAAACTCGTCAACTATGACGCAACCAAATTTTCTTGACATTGTTCGTGAGCGTGGCAGTGGAGCCCTCGATAAGAAGATGGGGATCGAGATTCTTGAAGCATCCCCCGAGCGACTCGTCGCTCGTATGCCGGTTGAAGGAAATACTCAACCAATCGGCCTTTTACACGGTGGAGCCAATGTTGTTCTGGCTGAATCTCTCGGCTCAATAGGTACTCAGATACATGCAGGACCGAATCGTCGAATTGTTGGAGTCGATATCAACGCCACACATCACAAATCTGCGACTTCGGGATATGTGACAGGAGTTGCTACAGCGGTATCACTAGGCAAAACGCTCTGCGTCTACGAGATTGCCATTACCAATGACAAGGGTGAGCGAACCTGTAGCGCACGAATCACGTGCATGATTCTGGCCGAACGTTAGTCTGGCCGAACGCAGTTAATTTAGATTAAGCGCCTGTTCCAAGGTATGCCGCGCGAACGGCTGGATCATTAAGAAGATCTGACGCCTTTGCGTGCTTGACAATATTTCCTGTTTCGAGAATATATGCACGATCTGCTCTCTGTAGAGCCTGTTGTGCATTCTGCTCGACCAGCAAGATTGTTACTCCTGTCTTATTAATCTCAGTGATAATTCTGAAGATGTTTGCAATCATCTGTGGCGCGAGACCCATAGATGGCTCGTCAAGAAGAAGTACCTTTGGACGCGCCATCAGTGAGCGACCAATTGCGAGCATTTGTTGCTCTCCGCCTGAAAGCGTTCCGGCAGCTTGACCGATGCGCTCCTTAAGGCGAGGAAAGAGTTCAAATATCCTCACTAGATCCTCATCGATCTCTGCTTTTCGCATTTTGAGGTGATACTTACCAAGTTCAAGATTCTCCATCACCGTCATACCTGGAAAAATGCCACGGCCTTCTGGCGCTTGGGAGATTCCAAGGGAAACTCTTTCATGTGCCTTGTACTTAAGAATGTTTTTTCCATCGTATTCGATCGAACCTGAGGTTGGATTGAGAAGCCCCGAAATTGTCTTGAGGAGGGTCGTCTTTCCCGCACCGTTGGCACCGATCAAAGAGACGATCTCTCCCTGCTCAACATCAATAGAGATGCCTTTAATCGCCTCAATCTTTCCGTAGGAAACGCGGAGATCTTTAATTTCAAGACGCATTTTCAGGCACTCCTAAATAGGCTTCGATGACGCGTGGATCTTCCTGAATCTTCTGTGGCACATCATCGGCGATCTTCTGACCAAAGTCGAGAACGACTACGCGGTCTGAAACTTTCATCACCAGTGACATATCGTGCTCAATGAGAAGGACGGTGTAGCCAGCATCGCGAATTCGTCGAATCGTATCTGCCAGTTCAACTTTTTCGGCTGGATTAAATCCGGCCGCTGGTTCATCGAGAAGAAGGAGTTTTGGCTCGGTACCCAGAGCTCGTGCAATTTCCAAACGACGCTGGACACCGTATGGAAGATTCTTAGCTAGGCGATCTGAATACTCGCCAATTCCAATAAAGTCGAGCAGTTCCTGTGCTCTTGCTTTATCGCGCTTTTCTTCCCGGCGAGATATCGGCATTCCAAAGAGCCCTGAGAGCAAACCTGACTTTTTATGCGTATCGGTAGCGGTCATCACATTCTCAAGTGAGGTCATATCTCCCCACAGACGAATATTCTGAAACGTTCTTGCGATTCCAGATTTCGTGATCTTGTATCTCTTTTTACCTGCAAGAGATCCACCTTGGAATGAGATAACGCCTGAGGAGACTTGGTAAACACCAGTGATGACGTTAAACACTGTTGTCTTTCCTGCTCCGTTAGGTCCGATTAAACCAAGAATTTCTTGTGGCTTAACATCGAATGTCACGTTATTGAGCGCTGTAACACCACCAAACTGCATTGTTACATTTTCAAGGCGTAGCAGCGGCTCTGTCATGACTTCTCCTTTACAACAAGTGCTTTTTCACGCTTCTTACGAGGCAATAAGCCATCTGGACGAAGGTTCATCATGATCACAAGTACAAGCCCGAAGACCAAGAGGCGAGCTTCTGAAAGGAATCTGATTCGATCTGGAAGGTAAGCAAGAACGACTGCTCCGAGGATAACTCCCCAGATATTTCCCATTCCGCCGAAGACTACGCAGGCAAGAATAAGAATGGAGATCTGCAAGGTGAAGTTATCTGGTGCAATATAGAGAGTCTTCGATGCATAGAAGACTCCTGCTGCACCACCAACAGATGCGCCAAGTACGAAGGCCCAAATCTTGTATCTAAATGTTGGTACGCCAAGGAGCTCTGCCACATCTTCATCCTGACGAATTGACTCCCATGCACGTCCGGCTCTGCGCGCTGAAAGGCGACGAACCATCCAGATAGCAAGGAGGATCAGGACCAATAAGGTCCAGAAATAAATGCGATGGCTATCAAATGCGTACTCGACTCCGAAAATTGGTGGAGGCGTTGGAATGTTCAGGATTCCCTCAGAGCGACCAAGCGTTTCGAGGTTAAGGGCGATGATTCGAACGATCTCACCAAATCCTAAAGTGATGATCGCTAAGTAATCACCGCGTAGCTTCAGCGCTGGAACACCAAGGATCAACCCTGCAAACATCGCCATGGCAATACCGATAGGGAGAATCTCCCACGTATTGAGCCCAGTGCGAGTTCCAAGAAGGGCCATCGTGTACGCACCAATTGCGAAGAATGCCACGTAACCAAGGTCTAGGAGACCGCTCTTTCCAATAACGATATTGAGGCCAATTGCCATCAAAACGAACATTGCAACTGGGTTTACAAGTACTGATTCATAACTCGCAATTGGAGTATTTAGGATCGTTCCACCCATCAATGGTAGAGATGCAACAGCGGCAATAGATGCAAGAACGATTGCTACTCGTGCTGGTCTACCGGATTTTTCCCAAACCTCGGCGCCTTTATCGCGTAAATTAATCATCACACCCTCGATTGCTGCATAGATTCACCAAAGATGCCGTTTGGCCTGGTGTAAAGAACGAGAACTAAGACCACGAATACTGTGACCGCCTTCCACTGGGTACCAAGGAAGAACGAGGCGTATGTTTCAAGTAGACCCAGCGCCAATCCCCCGAAGAAGGCACCTTTGATATTTCCAATTCCTCCAAGAATTGCCGCAGTAAAGGCTGCAATTCCAAGTTCAAAACCGATGTTGGAGGCGGTGTTCTCATACTTAAGAACATAGAAGAAGCCAGCCGCGCCTGTCATCAGCCCTCCGATAAGGAAGGTTGCAGAGATTACGCCATCAATATTTATTCCCATCAGGCGCGCAGCATTGGCATTCATCGATACTGCACGAATTGCCTTACCCATTCGCGTCTTATTAATAAAAGTAGTAAGGGCGATGAAGAGTAATAATGCTGCTATCACAATAATTGTGTTATCGAGACGAACGCCAGCATCGAAGAATTGGCCAATAAAGGTCTTATCCATTGCTCGGGGCGCTGCAACCGGACGTGAGTCGGTCATGATGCGAACCGTTTCAGCGAGCACCATTGAAACGCCGATTGCGGAGATGAGCGGAGCTAAAATTCCAGAATTTTTGCGACGTAAGCGTCGATATGCAACGACCTCTACAACCACTGACAACAGGCCGGAGACGAGCATTGAAATTACAAGTGCGGTTGCCAAGATAAACCAGAGGCGAAGTCCGGTTGCGTACTCAGAGCTTTGCGTGAAGTGAAAGACATCGCGGATGACAATAACGGTGGCAAATGTACCGACCATGAATATCTCAGAATTTGCAAAGTTGATCATGCGTAGCACGCCATAGACGAGGGTGTATCCGAGTGCGATGAGAATGTAGATGAATCCAAGGCTCAGCCCACCAAAGGTGAGTGACCAGAATTGATCGAGAAAATTACCTATCAAGATCTATATTTCCCATCTCTAGTTCTGCATCTATCTACCGACATTATCTATCTACCGACATTGAGTGATTCAAGCCAAATCCAGCAGGCCCCGAAAGGAGCCTGCTGGATTTGATTCTTTGAAATTACTACTTACTTGATTGGACCAGTGAACTTGATGACTCCGTCTTTTACCTCGAAGCCGTTCATTACTCCACCAGCAACGTCACCGTTCTTATCGAAACGAATTGTTGTTCCGGTGAGTGACTTGCCACTGTATGACTTAACGCACTTAAGCATTGCAGCGC
>WLHB01000032.1 GCA_009702965.1 Actinomycetota bacterium
CATCGCTGCGTACAACGCGCACACAATCTGCTCCACCACCTCGCGCCACGGGTAAGAAGAGCAGTGCAATGGTCTTAGCAGTGGGTGAGCGTGTGTCACATGACACATTCGGCCTCGGCACAGTTGTGGCTGTAGCTGGCGAAGGCGATAAGTCAGAAGCCACGATCGACTTCGGAGATTACGGTCAAAAGCGCCTTCTTTTACGTTACGCGCCGGTCGAGAAGCTCTAGCGCGGGCTCTAAGATGGGCACAGTGAATTTTGCGCATATACAAGCGCCCATCAATGAAGGAGCGATCTAGTGGATCTCTTTGAATATCAAGCTCGTGATCTCTTTGAAAAACATGGCGTACCTGTTCTTGCAGGCGAAGTTGCAACTACGGCAGACGAAGCTTTTGCTGCTGCGTCAAAGATGGGCGGCAAAGTTGTCGTTAAGGCTCAAGTCAAAGTTGGCGGTCGCGGAAAAGCAGGCGGTGTAAAGCTTGCTGAAAACGCAGATGATGCTCGCGAAAAAGCGGCAGCAATTCTTGGAATGGATATTAAAGGTCACACAGTTCATCAAGTAATGATCGCTCAAGCTGCACCAATCGAATCAGAGTATTACCTAGCCATCTTGCTCGATCGTTCAAACCGTACATTTCTTGTCATGGCATCTGTTGCCGGTGGAATGGATATCGAAGAGGTTGCAAAGACCGCTCCAGAGAAACTGGCCAAAGTTCCAGTATCTGCAGTCGATGGAATCTCACTTTCTAAGGCGAAGGAAATTATCGCGCAGGCAGCATTTCCAGCAGATGTTGCAGATCAAGTAGCAGACGTTCTTGTCACACTATGGAAAGCATTTACCGCTGAAGATGCAACACTCGTTGAGGTTAATCCACTCGTTAAGACAAGCGATGGCAAAGTTATCGCTCTCGATGGAAAAGTCACGCTCGATGAGAATGCAGAGTTCCGTCAGCCAAGCCATGAAGCCTTGGTTGATCACAGCGCAACTAATCCGCTTGAGGCACTTGCAAAAGAGAAGGGCCTCAACTACGTCAAACTCGAAGGCCAGGTAGGAATCATCGGAAACGGTGCAGGCCTTGTGATGAGCACACTCGATGTTGTTGCGTACGCTGGTGAAAAATTTGGTGGAATGCGCCCAGCTAACTTCCTTGATATTGGAGGCGGTGCATCGGCACAGGTAATGGCAGATGGCCTATCAATTATCTTGGGTGATAAAGATGTAAAGAGCGTCTTTGTTAACGTTTTCGGTGGAATTACAGCATGTGATGCTGTTGCCAACGGAATCGTTGCCGCCCTTGAAACACTAGGCTCAACTGCAACAAAGCCAATTGTTGTTCGCCTTGATGGAAATAACGTCGAAGAAGGACGTGCGATTCTTAACGCTGCAAACCACCCATTGGTAGAGCAGCTCGACACGATGGATGGAGCAGCATCACGCGCTGCAGAATTGGCGGCGAAGTAAATGGCAATCTTTATCAACGAAGCAAGCAAGGTAATCGTTCAGGGTATGACAGGTTCTGAAGGAACCAAACACACTCGTCGTATGTTGGCATCAGGCACTGCAGTTGTCGGTGGAGTCACACCAGGCAAAGGTGGCCAGGTTGTAGATATCGATGGCCATCAGTTACCAGTCTTTAACACCGTTGCAGAAGCGATGGCGGCAACTGGAGCAAATACATCAGTTGTATTCGTTCCACCAAAGTTTGCAAAGGCTGCCGTAATCGATGCTGTTGATGCTGCAATGCCGCTCGTCGTCGTGATTACTGAAGGTATTCCAGTTCACGATTCAGCCTTCTTCTATACCTACGCGCAGAGCAAAGGCTCAACTCAAATTATTGGTCCAAACTGCCCGGGACTCATCAGTCCAGGTAAATCAAATGTAGGAATCATTCCTGCAAATATCACACAGGCTGGACCTATTGGCCTAGTTTCAAAATCAGGAACACTGACTTATCAGATGATGTATGAACTCCGCGATATCGGATTTAGCACTGCAGTTGGAATCGGTGGAGATCCTGTCATTGGCACAACTCATATTGATTGCCTTCGTGCATTCCAAGATGATCCTGAGACAACAGCAATTGTGATGATCGGTGAAATCGGTGGAGATGCCGAAGAGCGTGCAGCAGCATTTATTGCAGAGTATGTAACTAAGCCAGTCGTTGGTTATGTTGCCGGATTTACAGCACCTGAAGGAAAGACAATGGGCCATGCTGGCGCAATTGTTTCTGGCTCATCAGGTACTGCAATCGCTAAGAAAGATGCTCTTGAAGCAGCTGGTGTAAAGGTCGGACAGACTCCTAGTGAGACAGCGCGCTTTATGCGCGCCATTCTCGGGCGCTGATTTCTGATGGTGCAACGTGTCCTTGCGGTCACCTTTGCACAAGCACTTCGTAGCGCCGGCATTCTCTTATTACCCCTTGCCTTCATCACTCTTGTTGCGTGGGCAACTGCCGGTAGTACAACGGGAACAACATCAGATCCGATTCGCGCTGCGATGTGGATCTGGCTTGGTGCACATCATGTCCACTTTGATCTCTCACTTTCACCTACAGGTGTTGCAGGTAGCCTGACATATCTTCCAATTGCGGGGTTAATTCTTCCGATCCTGGCTCTACGCAGTGGATTCAAACGAACAATTGCAAAGTTAGATGGTGATTATTCAAATCTCACCGGTGCACGTCTCTTCTATTCACTCTTTTACGCAATCATCGCCTTCTTCATCGCTTTTTTCGCTGGCTCTGAGGGAGTAAGACCAGTGTGGCCACTGGCTGCGATATTCGCATTTCTTATCGCCTTTGCCAGCAGCCATCTCACCGGACAGCGCATCTCTTTTGCAGTACCAGTTGTGCTCGCCTTGCGTGTTATCGCACTTTTACTTGCACTTGGTTTTGCTATTTATGCAACCGCATTCTTTATGAATTTTGGCCAAGGAACACTTATTACTACCGTTCTAGCACCTGGACTTCTTGGTTCGCTACTGCTCTTTATCCTCAACGTTCTCTACCTACCAAATGTTGCGATCGCAGCGCTCTCTTACATAAGCGGTGCAGGTTTTGCGGTGGGGGCCGATACAAATCTCTCACCGCTGACTCATGACATCGGACAAATTCCTGCGCTTCCACTTCTTGCAGCGCTACCGGTGAGCTCGCAGCCTTTGATGCTTCTCTTCTCGCTTCTGATCATCGCACTTGGCGCACTATTGGGTTACTGGTCTCTCTCATACCAATCACGAACAGCATGGCAGAGCTTCTTCCTTGTTCTGATCGCACTTGGATTACTAGGTTATTTAGCAAGTGGGGCACTGATTACATCAGCCATGGGTGCTGTCGGTGTATCAATCTGGAAATTCCAGTTAGCGATAGGCCTAGAACTACTTATTGGTCTCCTTGCCTTCACATACATACCGCGCTTGCGAGTATTTAACAGATGAAAAGAATCGTTGTTCTTGCATCAGGAAGCGGAACGCTAGCGCAAGCAATTTTTGATGCAGTGCAGGCGAAAACGTTACTGTGTGAAGTAGCCGCCCTCATCAGTGATCGTGCCGATGCCGGTGTAATCACTCGCGCCGAGAACCACGGTGTGCCAGTGCATCTGCACCCTATGACCAGCGATCGAGTCCAGTGGAATAAAGATCTACACGATCGCCTCTCCACGCTAAACGCTGATTTAATTGTGAGCGCTGGCTTTATGCGCATTCTGGATCACTCCATCACTTCGGCTTTTCCAATTATCAATAGCCACCCGGCACTCCTGCCGCTCTTTCCTGGGGCTCATGCGGTTCGCGATGCCCTGCAATCTGGCGCAACACATACAGGTACAACAATTCATTGGATAGATGCAGGCGTAGATACGGGTGAGATTATTGCTCAAGAGAGCCTTGAAATTGAGACAGGGGAGAGCGAGGAATCTCTCCATGAGCGCATTAAGATTCTCGAAAGATCTCTCATAGTTGCGACGATCGACAAGCTACTATCGATGAAAGAGAACGCCACATCATGACAAAGAAGTTGATCAAGCGCGCGCTAGTAAGCGTCTATGACAAAACAGGTTTGATCGAATTAGGAAACGCGCTACAGAGCGCTGGCGTAGAAATCCTTTCAACGGGATCAACCGCTGCAACGTTGCGTGAATCCGGTATCAACGTAATCGATGTCAGTTCCTATACCGGTTTCCCCGAGATTATGGGCGGTCGGGTGAAGACTCTTCATCCTCGTATTCATTCAGGAATCTTGGCTGATCAAAATAATCCTGATCATCTCAAAGCGATTGCCGATCTAGATATTGCACCTTTTGATCTTGTCATCATTAATTTGTATCCATTTGCCGAAACAATTGCATCGGGTGCAACATTTGAAGAATCTATCGAGCAGATCGATATCGGTGGACCATCGATGTTGCGCGGTGCTGCAAAAAATCATGGAAGCGTCGCAGTGATAAGTAGTCCACAGCAGTATCCCCTAGTTGCTAAAGCGTTGAGTGATGGTGGCTTTACTGGTGAAGAACGTCAACGCCTAGCTCTAGAAGTCTTTAGAAGAACAGCTGAATACGATCTTGCAATTGCAACATGGCTTGGATCAGCAGATGTGATCCCCGATTGGTTTGGCCAAATCTACACACGCGAGAATTCACTTCGGTATGGAGAGAATCCCCACCAGAGTGCTGCGATTTTTAAGGGCTCCTCAAAAGGCATCGTCGGTGCAGTTCAGCACCATGGAAAAGAGATGTCATTTAATAATTACACAGATGCAGATGCTGCTTGGCGAGCAGCCCTTGATCACAGCGCACCGTGTGTTGCAATTATCAAGCATGCAAATCCCTGTGGAATCGCTATTGGTCAGACTATTGCTGCGGCATACAAGGCTGCGCATCAGTGTGATCCAGTATCTGCCTTCGGGGGAGTCGTCGCTGCTAACCGTCCAATCTCATTAGAGATGGCTCACTCATTAGCAGAGATCTTTACTGAAGTTGTGATCGCACCAGGATATGAAGACGGCGCTATTGAAGTTCTCTCGAAGAAACCATCAATTCGTATTCTCTCATCAGCATCACAAGAAATAAGTAGAGTTGAAATTCGCCCCGTCTCTGGTGGGGTATTAATGCAAGAGACAGATTTGATTAACGCACCAGGAGATAGCCCGCAGGGATGGAAGCAAGTGTCAGGAGATGTTCTATCTGCTGGCGTGATGGCAGATCTTGAATTTGCTTGGCGTAGCGTTCGCGCCGTAAAAAGTAATGCAATTCTTCTTGCAAAAGATGGTGCATCAATTGGCATTGGAATGGGTCAAGTCAATCGAGTGGATAGCGCCAAGCTCGCAGTTGATCGAGCGGGTGATCGAGTCAGCGGAACCGTGGCGGCAAGTGATGCCTTCTTCCCATTTGCAGATGGTCTAGACATTCTTCTGCGCGCGGGTGTCATTGCAGTGGTTGCACCAGGTGGAAGTGTTCGAGATGAAGAGGTGATTGCCGCCGCCAAAGCTGCTGGAGTAGCGATGTTCTTTACCGGAACCCGACATTTCTCACACGCCTAAGCCGTTAGAATAAGGATATGAGCGCAGAGATTCTCGATGGTAAGGCGTTAGCTGCCTCAATCAAGAAAGATCTGACGCGTCGAAGCGCAGCACTTAAAGCAGATGGAAAAGTTCCAGGACTTGGAACGATACTTGTCGGTGATGATCCTGGCTCACATTCTTATGTTTCTGGTAAACATCGCGATTGCAAGGAAGTTGGAATCACTTCTTTTCGAATAGATCTTCCAGCAACCGCTTCACAAAACGATGTGCTTGCCGCCGTCAAAGAACTTAATGAGACCCCAGAGTGCACCGGATATATCGTGCAACTTCCCCTGCCACGTGGAATCGATACGCAGATGATTCTTGAGGCAATTGATCCAGATAAAGATGCAGATGGTCTTCATCCAATGAATCTTGGGCGACTTGTTGCTGGATACGATGCACCACTTCCATGCACACCACGTGGAATTGTCGCACTACTCAACCATTACCAAATTAACCTTGATGGCGCAGATGTTGTAGTTATTGGTCGTGGCCTGACTGTAGGACGTCCCTTAGGGCTATTGCTTTCGCGCCGCCAGGAAAATGCAACAGTTACTCTCACGCACACTGGCACCAAAGATCTTGCCCTCCATACACAACGCGCAGATATTGTCGTTGCGGCAATTGGTCAGTCACATTTCTTAAAAGCTTCGATGATTAAAAAAGGTGCAGTGCTTATCGATGTTGGAATATCACGGACTGCAGATGGTTTAGATGGAGATGTTTGCCCTGGTGCATACGAAGTAGCAGCTTATGTGTCGCCAATGCCGGGTGGAGTTGGTCCGATGACTCGAGCGATGTTGTTACAAAATGTGGTCGAATCATGCGAAAAGAATTGAGCGGTTCTCGCGGCGCGGCATATGCGCTATTAGTCGTCGGCGTCGTGGCCGGGGTCTTCTCTTTTATCCGTGTGGGCTCACTCATGATTGCGGTGGCGATGGCCGTTATCGTCCTTTCGGGGCGTAAAAGTGAAGCCAATCGGGGGATTATTCCGACCTACTTGCCGATACTGATTGCAATCTCACTTTTTGCGATGGCGATAGCCCTCCCGCGCGGGTTGTAGGCTTGCCCTAATTCGGCCCGCAACCCTGGGCCCACTGACTTTATAAGAGGTTTGATACATGGCAAAGAAAGTTACTGTTGTCGGAAGCGGATTCTACGGATCAACTACAGCGCTTCGTTTAGCTGAATACAACATCTTCGACACAGTCGTCCTTACAGATATTCTCGAAGGTAAGCCAGAAGGTTTAGCACTCGATATGAACCAATCGCGTTCGATCGAGGGTTTTGAAACCAAGATCATCGGCGCAACTACAACTGCAGATGGTGCTGGATATGAAGCGACAGCGAATTCAGATGTTGTTGTCATCACCGCCGGTCTTCCTCGTAAGCCAGGCATGAGCCGTATGGACTTAATTGGAGTCAATGCTGGAATCGTGCGCGGAGTCGCAGAAAATATTGCAAAGCACTCACCGAATGCGGTGATTATCGTTGTATCAAATCCACTCGATGAGATGACGGCGCTGACACAGATTGCAACCAATTTTCCAAAAAATCGCGTAATGGGTCAGGCAGGAATGCTTGATACAGCGCGCTTCACCAACTTTGTCGCTGAAAAACTCTCTGTCCCTGTCGCATCCGTTAAGACGCTGACACTTGGTTCACACGGAGACACCATGGTTCCAGTTCCAAGTCGTTGTACCGTCGATGGGGTCGCACTTTCTGAAAAGCTAACAAGTGAAGAGATTGCAGATCTTGTTGACCGCACACGCAACGGTGGCGCTGAAGTTGTAGCGCTGCTGAAGACTGGTTCTGCTTACTACGCACCATCTGCTGCAGCCGCGCGTATGGCTAAGGCCGTGATCGAAGATTCAGGTGCGGTTATGCCGGTCTGTGCTTGGGTTGATGGCGAATATGGAATTACCGGCGTCTATCTCGGTGTTGAGGCATCAATTGGACGCGAAGGTGTGAAGAAAGTTGTAGAAACCGCGCTCACAGATTCAGAGCTTGCCTCCCTTAAGGAAGCCGCTGAGGCCGTGCGCTCTAAGCAGTCAGATGTGCTTGCACTCTAATTACCAGTTGAAAAATCAAACTCACGACTCACAGTAAAGGAAGAAAATGAGCAAGATCAAAGTTGAAGGAACAGTTGTAGAGCTCGATGGCGATGAAATGACTCGCATCATCTGGCAGTTCATCAAGGACTCACTCATCCTTCCTTACCTTGATGTCAACCTTGAGTATTACGACCTTGGTATGGAACACCGCGATGCCACTGATGACCAGGTCACTATTGATGCAGCCCGTGCGATCCAAAAGCATGGCGTGGGTATCAAGTGCGCAACCATTACTCCCGATGAAGCTCGTGTTGAAGAATTTGGCTTGAAGAAGATGTGGAAGTCTCCTAACGGAACTATCCGCAATATCCTCGGCGGCGTAATTTTCCGTGAGCCGATCATCATAAGCAACGTGCCACGTTTGGTTCCACATTGGACTAAGCCAATCGTTATTGGCCGTCACGCATTTGGCGATCAATACAAGGCAACTGACATTAAGGTCCCAGGTCCGGGCAAGCTCACACTCTCGTATGTCCCTGAAGGTGGGGGAGAGGCGATGAATCTTGAAGTATTTGATTTCAAATCTTCAGGTGTAGCAATGGCTATGTATAACGTTGATGATTCGATTCGTGATTTTGCACGCGCATCGCTGAACTACGGATTGCTCCGTAAATTCCCTGTCTATCTCTCGACCAAGAACACAATCCTTAAGGCCTATGACGGTCGCTTTAAAGATATCTTCCAAGAGATTTTTGACGCTGAATTTAAGAAAGATTTTGATGCAGCTGGAATTTGGTATGAGCATCGCCTGATTGATGACATGGTTGCAATGTCACTTCGCATGGAAGGTGGCTACGTCTGGGCATGTAAGAACTACGATGGTGATGTTCAATCAGATACCGTCGCACAGGGTTATGGCTCACTTGGTCTCATGACATCTGTATTGATGACTCCAGATGGAAAGGTCTGTGAATCAGAGGCGGCTCACGGAACTGTGACTCGTCACTACCGTGATCATCAAGCAGGTAAGGCGACATCTACAAACCCAATCGCATCGATCTTTGCATGGACCCAAGGCTTGGCTCATCGCGCCAAACTTGATAACAACTCAGCTCTAGCAGAGTTCACAAAGACCCTCGAGCGCATCTGCGTTGAAACCGTTGAACAGGGCAAGATGACAAAAGATCTGGCCTTGTTGATCTCACCCACAGCACCTTGGCAGACCACTCAAGAGTTCCTCAACTCAATTGATGAGAACCTCAAGAAGGCGATGGCATAAGTAAAAAAGAAGTAAATAAAAATGCCCGCCGAATATCGGCGGGCATTTTTATTGAGAATGTATTGCTTGGCTAGAGACGCTCTCCAGTTGTTGAACTGAAGAGGTGAACTGAACTCTGTTGCGCGGTGACTGTGATTGTCTGTCCTGCACGTGGAGGGTTCTTTGGATCCCAGCGAACGATTACCTGAGCTCCTTCATCACTTTCATTTGCAAACTTCACAGAAGCATCTGCAGGCTTTCCGTAGACAAATGCATCAGAGCCGAGCTCTTCTACAACTTCTACGAGAACATTGAAGCCAGAAGATGCTGGTGAGAAGCCTTCAGGGCGAACACCAACGATGACAGATGATCCGGCAGATGCTGGAACATCGATGTTGAGATCTCCGAGCTTGGCCTTGCCATTGACGACAGGTGCTGTAAGTAGGTTCATTGCTGGTGAGCCAATAAATCCAGCGACAAATGCATTTGCAGGATTGTCATAGAGATTACGTGGCGTATCAACTTGCTGTAGCAAGCCATCCTTAAGAACAGCAACGCGATCACCC
>WLHB01000033.1 GCA_009702965.1 Actinomycetota bacterium
GTAATCAACGCCGCTTTCAGCATAGGCTCTTGCGTTTTCTATAGTGATTCCACCAGATGCTTCTAACTTAAATCGTCCAGCAACAAAGGTGACTGCTTCTCGACATTGATCTGGGCTCATATTGTCCAGGAGAACAAGATCAGGTGATTGGCTAGCAACTTCTCGCAATTGCTCTAGTGAATCAACCTCAATCTCAATCAGTGCATCTGGAAAAGCAGTGCGCACCTTTGAGAATGCAGCAATGACTCCGCCTGCAGCAGCGATGTGATTATCTTTAATGAGTGCTGCGTCGCTGAGTGAGAGCCGATGGTTAGTTCCTCCACCTGCAACGACTGCTGCTTTTTCAAGAAGTCGTAGCCCTGGTGTTGTCTTTCGTGTATCGCGAATCACCGTTTTACTTCCAGCAACGGCTGCAACCCATTGGTCGGTCAGCGTTGCAATTCCACCAAGATGTCCTAAGAAATTCAGTGCAGTGCGCTCTGCTAGCAAGATTGCACGAGTATCACCTCGGACAGTAATCAAAACTGATCCTGGTACAACGCGATCTCCATCGCGCAGGTGCTGTGTAATCTCGGTAAGACCAACTTCGCGCAAGGTGGCAATAGCCATATCAATTCCAGCAATCACTCCACCTTTTCGCGCTGTGAAATCTGCAATAACTTGCTCATCACCTGAAACTGTTGCAACGGATGTGATGTCATTTCCGCCCGCCAGATCTTCAGCTAGCGCTCTACGAATCAAATCGATATCAACCATTACTTCACCTCCTGAAAATCGGTATGCCACTGTCCATCGCTATCAAGGGTCTGAACAATTCGCTTGCGCCACGCTTGGCTAGTTTCAGGAAAATCTGCGCGCCAATGTGAACCGCGAGTTTCCTGTCGAATAAGTGCAGCCTTTAAAATTGCTTGCGCTAATTGAAAGAGATTTGTTGTCTCCCATGCCTCAACACATGGCGCAGCACTCGTACGATCACCGATTCGCGTGAGATCAGAGTTTGTTGCAACTAGTGAGTCGGATGAACGAAGAACTCCGGCACCTCGACTCATGCTCATCTGTAGCGTGTGACGAGCATCTGGATCTAAGAGAATCTCTTGAGATTTATTCGGAACCGGCTCAGCAATCTCGGGTAGTGATGCAGCGATATCACTTGCAATACGCGCACTGAAAACAAGTCCTTCAAGAAGTGAGTTTGAAGCCAATCGGTTAGCGCCATGAACTCCAGAACATGCTGTCTCACCACATGCATAGAGCCCTTTTACGCTGGTGCGGCCATTGAGATCTACCCGGACTCCCCCAGATGCATAGTGTGAAGCGGGAGCAATTGGAATTAAATCTTTTGTCGGATCGATGCCATGAGAGATACATGAAGCAAAAATTGTTGGGAATCTCTTCTCGAATCCTTCAAGGTGGCGAACATCGAGCCAGAGGTGAGATTGTCCTGACTTCACCATTACATTCATAATTGCAATTGCAACAACATCGCGTGGGGCAAGTTCTGCTAGCGGATGTACATCTTTCATAAATCTATTTCCTTGGTGATCAAGAAGATATGCGCCTTCGCCTCGAACCGCTTCGCTAATTAATGGCTGCTGGCCTTCAGAGTTTTCTCCCAACCAGAGAACCGTTGGATGAAATTGAATGAACTCCACATCTGCAACTGCTGCCCCAGCACGAAGAGCAAGGGCCACACCATCTCCAGTAGATACAGATGGATTAGTTGTCTGTGCAAAAACTTGACCAAGTCCCCCAGTTGCAAGAACAACTGCGCGTGCACGTGCTTGTCCAACTCCATCTCGACTTCCTGCGCCGATGACGTGCAACGTCACTCCGCAGACAGATCCGTCCTTATCCTTAAGCGCATCGAGCACAAGAGCATGTTCAATCAATTCAATCTCAGGATCGCTATTTACTGCAGCAATGAGAGCGCGTTCAACTTCAGCACCTGTTGCATCTCCACCGGCATGAATAATTCGATTGCGAAGATGGCCACCTTCTCGCGTCAATGACATTTCACCACTAGCTTCGCGATCAAATGTTGCACCGCGGGCAATCAGCGTATGTACAGCACCAGGACCTTCGGTCACTAAAACTCGAACGGCATCAACATCACAGAGTCCAGCACCTGCAACTAAAGTATCTTTTTCATGAGCCTCTGGTGAATCGCCTTCACCGAGCGCTGCAGCAATTCCGCCTTGTGCCCATTTAGTAGAGCCTTCATCAACCTTTGCCTTTGTTACCAGCAATACTGAGAGACCAAATGTTCGCACTTGAAGAGCAGTTGTCAGTCCAGCAATTCCTGATCCAACAACAATGACATCTGCTTGTGCGCTCCATCCCGGAGACGGTGCCAATAGCCTCATATCTGGGCTCGAGATCTCATAGCCATATTATCGATCAAACGTACGCCGTTTAGCCAACCGGAAATAATTACACGCGGGCGAAGCGTTGATTCAGTGGCCTCGGTGAAATCATCTTCGTCGATGATCTCTGCATAATCAAGAGTAAATGAACTTTCGCTCTCAATCACTTCTCGCATCACTGATCGAGCAGATGCAAGATTATCTGCAGCCAATGCCGCGTGCAGTGCTCGCGAGATTACAGTTGCTTGCAACCGAGATTGAGCATCCAATCGCGTGTTTCGAGATGACAAGGCAAGCCCGTCGCTTTCACGAACAGTTGGCGCACTCACAATCTCAACATCACTTTTAATCTTCTTTATAAGAGAGAGTTGCTGAAAATCTTTCTCACCAAAAATGGCAAACTGTGGGCGAACGAGTTCAAAGAGTCTGCTTACTACCGTTACAACACCATCGAAGTGTCCGGGACGAGATGCGCCTTCGTAGATATCACCGAGTGGACCAGCACTTAACTTTTTGAATCCAGGGGGATAAATATCTTCATAGAGCGGAAGCCACAAGTGAGTAACGCCAGCTTCTTCGGCCAGCTCCGCGTCTTGCTCAGGAGTCCGTGGGTACCGCGCAAGATCATCAGGGTTTTCAAATTGAAGTGGATTAACAAAAATTGATGCCATCACTGATTCACTCTTTTTGGCAGCAAGTGTGAAAAGTGATTGGTGGCCGCTATGCAACGCCCCCATGGTGGGAACAAATGCGCAGCCTGATACGAGATCTGATACCTGCGTAACTATCTTCATGGCTCCAGTCCTTTCAGGTACCGGGCTCGACAATTAACAATAGTTTAGAGCCTTATTGCTCACTCTCCAAAAGCGCTGCCAAAAGATCGACTACTCGTCCGTGAGTGAGTAAATGTGCATCAGGATCGACTTCAAGCCAAGGTTCAAGTACAAAACGGCGCTCATGAGCGCGTGGGTGTGGAAGCAATAACTCTTCACTGCCGCTAAGGATTGATCCATATTGGATGAGATCAAGATCGATGGTGCGTGGACCCCAATGCACGGTGCGCTCACGGCCAAGCGCCTTTTCGATGCCATGGAGCATCTTCAAAAAATCTGTCGCAGGAAGATCACTCTCGGCGAGAGCAACGGCATTGATGTAATCAGGTTGTTCTGGACCGCCTACGGGTGCTGTGCAATACATAGAAGAGACCGCATGAATATCCGTCGCTTCGCGTAAAAGTCCAATAGCAAGATCGATATTTTCCTGTGGGTTTTCGATATTGGCACCAAGTGCGATTACTGCTCTCATCGTGTGATGGTGACGGCAATATCGGCAAAGTTAACTGAGACTGGTGCATGAGGTTTATGAACAGTCACACTCACTGATTGAATCTCTTTATACGCACCTTTTATCTCATCAGCGATTCGACCCGCAAGTCTTTCAATGAGCACAACTCGTTCGCCAATAATGTTTTCATGAACAATCTGAGCAAGGTCTGCATAGTTTACTGTCTGTGAAAGATCATCTGATTGTGATGCCGCTTGCAGATCTAGATTGATAACGAGATCAATGATGAACTCTTGACCTTCGATCGCTTCATGAGGCAGCACCCCGTGATATCCAAAAGCTTTAATTCCAGTGATACTGATCTGGTCAGCCATGTGAAATCAACTCTCTATGCGGGGCCACGCTATGAACTCTAACGCCCCAAATCCCTTTTCCAATAAGTCCTCTTGTGACATCGAGTGTGGCTCCTTCTCGCTCAAGAGGTGTATCTCCCCCTAAGAATCTTTTCCGAGATGCGCCAATCAAGACCGGATATCCAAGTTCTACGATTTCATCGATCCTCGTGAGCAACTCCCAGTTATGTTCAGCATCCTTTGCAAAACCAAGGCCTGGATCAATAAAGAGATTGTGCCGTGAAATTCCGGCGGCTAGCGCCTTCTCGATCTGAACCGATAACTCTGATTTAACATCTGCAACAATATCGCTATAGATTGCTTGTGAGTTCATATCAACTGAATGCCCGCGCCAATGCATCAATATGTATTTCACATCTAACTCTGCTGCGGTTGCGTGCATCTGTGGATCAGCAATTCCACCGCTTACATCGTTGATATAGGTAGCACCTGCTTCAACTGCTGCTCGGGCAACTTCAGCGCGCATTGTGTCGATCGATATGACCGCGCCTGATTCTGCCAACGCTTTAACCACAGGAATCGTTCGTTGCAGCTCTTCATCCTGTGACGTTCGTTGCGCACCAGGGCGAGTGGATTCACCGCCAATATCAATGATCTCTGCGCCTTCGGCCATCATCTCAAGTCCACGCGCAATAGCTTTTTCTGTTGAATCAAATAGGCCACCATCTGAGAAGGAATCTGGTGTTACGTTAAGAATTCCCATTACTAACATTTTATCGATCATTGCATCAGACCGAGTTAGCGATTTGTGATCAAGCTAATTGCCTCAGCACGAGTTGTTGCATCCCGCAGTGCTCCTCGAACGGCGCTCGTTGTTGTGCGTGCTTGCGACTTCTTAACCCCGCGCATAGACATACAGAGATGTTCACAATCAATAATCACGATCACACCGAGAGGATTCAAGATTTTTACCATCGCATCTGCAATCTGTGTTGTCAGACGTTCCTGAACTTGTGGGCGCTTGGCATAGAGATCTACAAGACGAGCAACCTTTGAAAGTCCAGTGATTTTTCCACGAGGGATATATCCAACATGTGCAACACCGTGGAAAGGAGTGAGGTGATGTTCGCATTGAGAGAAGACTTCAATATCTCGAATAATTACCAATTCTTCATGGCCAATATCAAAAGTTGTTGTTAAGACATCTTCTGGTGCTTGCCAGAGTCCGGCAAAGTTCTCTTCATACGCTCTGGCCACACGAGCTGGAGTCTCCTTCAAACCTTCACGATCAGGATCTTCACCAATTGCAATTAATAGTTCACGCACAGCAGTCTCGGCACGCGCCTTGTCATAAGGGCGAAGTGCGCGACCGTCATCAGGTCCTGATGAAACTGCTGAAATATCACTCACTCTTCAGTCGCCTTCTTCTTTCTCGCTGGCTTCTTTGGTGCAGGTTCAACTGCTGAAATAACTTTCTTTGCCGGAACATCAACTGGTGCCTGCGTGCTCGGAACGCGATGAACTGATCCAGTCCATGCCGGGCGACGCGGCCATGATGCAACCTTTGCGAAAATTACTTCGATCTCTTCCTTATTGAGAGTTTCACGTTCTAGAAGTTCAAGAACCATCTGATCGAGAATTGATCGATTCGCAACCAAAATATCAAAGGCTTCTTGATGAGCGTTTTCGATGAGTGAGCGAATTTCACTATCGACAATCGCGGCAACGTTTTCAGAGTAATCACGTGCGTGGCCGTAATCCCGACCCATAAATGGTGCTGAACTATCACTTCCGAGCTTGATCGCACCGATCGCCTCTGTCATTCCGTATTGCGTCACCATCGCGCGAGCAAGGGCGGTTGCTTTCTCTATGTCATTAGAAGCACCCGTTGATGGATCATGGAAGATAAATTCTTCAGCAGCTCGACCGCCTAGAGAGTATGCCAACTGATCGAGTAACTGATTTCGTGTTGTTGAATATCTATCGTCCTCAGGCAGAATCATTGTGTATCCAAGTGCGCGACCGCGAGGCATGATCGTGATCTTATGAACAGGATCTGTATGTGGAAGTGCACGTGCAACGAGTGCATGTCCTGCTTCGTGATAGGCGGTAACGCGTCGTTCATCTTCAGACATCAAACGAGATTTACGTTGCGGTCCAGCCATGACGCGATCAATTGCTTCATCTAGATGACGATCAACAATTACTTTCTCGCCTTCACGCGCAGTTAAGAGCGCTGCTTCATTGAGAACATTTGCAAGATCTGCACCTGTAAATCCAGGTGTGCGACGAGCAAATCCTTTGAGATCAACCTCACTTGAGATCGGCTTATTTTTCGCGTGTACCTTGAGAATATCTTCACGACCTTTAAGGTCAGGGCGATCAACAGGGATCTGACGATCAAAGCGACCTGGGCGCAAGAGCGCAGGATCTAGAACATCAGGTCGGTTAGTTGCAGCAATAAGAATTACTTGGCTATCGCCTTCAAAGCCATCCATCTCAACAAGTAACTGGTTAAGTGTTTGTTCGCGCTCATCGTGACCGCCACCCATTCCAGCACCACGTTGACGACCGACAGCATCAATTTCATCAACAAAGACAATCGCTGGAGCATTTGCTTTTGCTTGTGTGAAGAGATCACGGACACGTGATGCACCAACGCCAACAAACATTTCAACAAAGTCAGAACCTGAAATTGAATAGAACGGAACTTTTGCTTCGCCAGCAACTGCGCGAGCAAGAAGAGTCTTTCCTGTTCCTGGCGGACCATAGAGAAGAACGCCTTTTGGAATCTTTGCACCTAAGAGTGCGTACTTAGCGGGATTGGAAAGAAAATCCTTAATCTCTTCAAGCTCTGCAATTGCTTCATCAGCGCCAGCAACATCTGCAAATGTGTTCTGGGGAACATCATTATCTTGAAGTTTCGCGCGTGATTTTCCAAAAGAGAAGACCTTGTTGCCACCCTGCGCTTGGCTCATCAGGAAGAAGAAGAGGAGTCCGATGAGCAAGAATGGGAAGAAGGAGAAGAGGAAGCTTACGAAGAGTGATTGTTTTGCAACTTCAACGCTCCACCCTTGTGGAGGCGGATTGCCGGTGAGCGCATCAACAAGTGTTGGCTCTTGGCGCAAGATATATGAGGCTTCGACTTTAGAAGAGCCGTTGATTAGCTTGCCTGATTTAAGTTCAAGACGAATCTTCTGCGAGTTATCTACAAGTACCGCAGAATTTACCTCTGATTTTGTGATTGCATCAATGGCTTCAGAAGTTTTAATCGGTTCATAGCTATTTCCTGCGCCAGAAATTTGACCAAAGATGGAGACTGCTGCAATTGCGACGATGATCCAAAAAAGTGGACCACGCGTCAATCGACGAAAACGTGATTGTGGAACTTGTGGTTTTTGAGGGCTTTTCTTCGGTGGATTCTTCTTCTTGCTCATATTTGGTTTCGCCATTTTTACTCGTACATGTGCTTTGCTAGTACGCCGATAAATGAGAGGTTGCGATACTTTTCATCAAAATCAAGTCCGTAACCAACGACGAAATCTTTTGGAATATCGAAACCAACATATTTAACATCTACCTCAACTTTGGCAGCCTCTGGCTTTCGAAGAATTGTAAGGATTTCAACCGATCCAGCACCGCGAGAGACAAGGTTTGCGCGAAGCCATGACAGCGTGAGTCCTGAATCAACAATGTCTTCAACGATCAGAATGTTTCGCCCCGTGATATCGCGGTCTAAATCCTTAAGGATGCGAACAACTCCACTGGATTTAGTTCCAGAACCATAGGAAGAAACTGCCATCCAATCCATTTCAATATGACGTTGCATGGCGCGAGTAAGGTCGGCCATCGCCATTACTGCGCCTTTCAATACGCCAACAAGAAGTAAGTCTTTACCTTCATAATCTTTATCAACGCGCGCAGCTAACTCTGCAACTCTTGTCGCTAATTCTTCTTGAGTTGCAATAACGCGTTCGATGTCGGTACCGACTACTTGTAGATCCACCGGGTGGCTCTCCTTCAATCGTTGGCTAGCGCGATGGCTAGGTGCGGGCGTAGAGCGAAAGTCTGCCCGAAATCCGAGCAACCTTCACACCGCCTGGAAGGCTGACCTCGCCTTGACCGTGCCACGAGGTGACCAACGCCTCAACTGCGCTCACATGGTCGGCTGAAATTGAGCCAGATGGAGCGCCTTGAGCGTAGATCGCTCGGCGAATCACTCGAGTGCGCACCGCTTTGGGTAGCGCTGCCAGATGAGAAATCTCTAGAGAAGCCAGATCGTGGCCCTGGGATGCGGCATCGGCCATCTGATCGAGAGCATCTGCATCATCGCGCAGAAGTGAAGCGGTACGAGCCAGCGCCTCTGCGATACCTGGCCCAATCGTTTCTTCCATTAATGGAAGCACTTGAGTGCGAACACGCACGCGTGAAAATTCCTGATTAACATTATGAGGATCACTCCATATTGTTAAATTCAAATCAGCACACACTTGTTCTGTAACTTCACGAGTGAGTGAGAGCATCGGACGAATAATTTTTCCATTTACTGGTGCCATTCCAGATAGTGAGCGCGCACCCGAACCTCGTGCTAATCCCAATAGAACGGTCTCTGCCTGATCATCACGGGTGTGACCTAAATAAATCTGCGCAGCATTTCGAGTATCTGCAATTGCGTGAAGAGCGGCATAACGAGCAGTACGAGCACCCGATTCGATTCCAGAACTTTGATCGACAACAACTTTCTCAATGATAACTTCTTGATAGCCAATCTCTTTCAGTTGAGTAGAAACTCTCATAGCCTGGTCGCCAGAGCCGGACTGCAGTTGGTGATCGATAGTGACCGCGATAGTGTTAATCAGGAGTTCTTTTGATTCTGCAAATACTGCTGCGGCTAGAGCGAGCGAATCTGCACCGCCTGATACTGCAATCAGTACGTTATCGCCTGCAGTTAATTTTTCAAGGTGGGGCCGTACAGCAGATCGAAGTTCAACTAATGCACGGGTCATGCAGATGATTCTAGGCTCGGTGTCGCTAGTTGGCTACATCTCTCCTAGAGAAAAGTACTGCCGCAATGAGACCACCAACAGCGATATAGATCCCCGCAAGCGTCATGCCATGTATGTAACTCACCTGCGGAGTTCCACCGAGGGCAATTGCGTTGAGTTGACTTCCAGGAAGCCATTCGAGAGTAGAACTTCTCACTGCGCCGAGTAGATTTTCAA
>WLHB01000034.1 GCA_009702965.1 Actinomycetota bacterium
TCATCGGGGCGAAGATATCTAGCGATACGAGATGCTGGACTTACCCATGCTTCGGCAACGGCCATCCGATCTCCAGGGTATGAGTTAAGAATCTTTCTCCAGCTTTGGTAAATCTCGTGAACACCATCTTGATCCCACATCGGCCGATATTCATCTGGGACCCATTCACCGTGTGGAATGTCACCATGTTTTATATCTTCGTGTGCCGGTGGAATATCAGGTAGCCCTGGATATTTAATCAGTGCATGCGCAACATCGATGCGGAAACCATCAACACCACGATCAAGCCAAAATTTTAGAATATCTTCAAAGTGCTCACGAACCTCAACGTTCTCCCAGTTAAAGTCTGGTTGTTCTACTGCAAAGAGGTGCAGGTACCACTGCTCTGGTTTTCCATCGGCGTCGATAAGACGGTGCCATGCTGGCCCACCGAAAACTGATTGCCAATTATTCGGCGGTAGCTCGCCATTCTCGCCTTTGCCATCACGAAAGATGTAGCGATCACGAGCAGGTGAGCCAATCGGTGATCGCAGCGCTTCTTGGAACCAGATGTGTTGATCACTTGAATGGTTAGGAACGATATCGACAATCAACTTAAGTCCAAGGTCGTGGCACTCTGTAATCAGTTCTTGGGCATCGTCTAATGTGCCGTACATCGGTTCGATATCTTTGTAATTTGCGACATCGTAGCCATGATCATTTTGTGGAGATGGATACCAAGGTGTTATCCAGATCGCATCAACACCAAGTGATTTTAAGTATGGGAGCTTTGAACGAATCCCTTTGATATCACCAATTCCATCGCCATTTCCATCCGCGAAAGAGCGGATGTAGATCTGGTAGGTGACGGCATCACGCCACCACGCTCGCTGGGACCGTGGAAGTAGCGTCATGACATATATTCTTTAAGGAACTCGTGCTCTCTATCTGTCAGTGGGCGAGATTTCTTACTCTCTAATGAGATTGCCACTTGTACTGTCTTGATTCGTGCATGAAGAACACCGTTGGAGCTGATCTCGTAATTGAGTGTGAAAGATGATGTCCCAACAGAATCGACCCAAATATGCACATCGACAAATGCGCCACCTTCATAAATTGGGGCGATGAAATCTACTTCTGCGCGAGCAACGACCATTTCAACAATAGTCGGTGTCTGGTTTCGCTTTACAAACTCGTAGTACGACCATTGGAAGCGCGCCTCTTGAGCGAAGGTGAGGTACTTTGCATTGTTGACATGGCCAAATGCATCGATGTCATCCCAGCGAACGTATTGTTGATTGTGATATTTCATTAGCGTGTGAGCTTTCTATAGGTCGCGCGATGTGGACGAGCCGCCTCTGGTCCAAGGCGTTCAATTTTATTTGCCTCATATGATTCGAAGTTTCCTTCAAACCAGAACCACTTTGAATCACCTTCATAGGCCAAGATGTGCGTCGCTACACGGTCAAGGAACCAACGATCGTGAGAGATCACAACGGCACACCCTGGAAATTCAAGGAGAGCATTTTCAAGTGAGCCAAGTGTTTCAACATCAAGGTCGTTCGTAGGCTCATCGAGAAGGAGAAGGTTTCCACCCTGCTTAAGTGTGAGTGCAAGGTTAAGACGGTTGCGCTCTCCACCTGAAAGAACTCCGGCGGCTTTCTGTTGGTCAGGACCCTTAAATCCAAATGCTGCAACGTAGGCACGTGATGGCATTTCAACTTGTCCGACCTTCATGAAATCAAGACCGTCTGAAACAACTTCCCATAATGATTTCTTAGGATCGATTCCACCGCGTGATTGATCTACATAGGCAATCTTTACCGTTTCACCAATTTTAACGCTTCCGGAATCTGCAGATTCAAGACCGAGAATAGTTTTAAAGAGAGTTGTCTTTCCAGCACCGTTAGGTCCAATGACGCCAACGATTCCGTTGCGCGGCAAAGTGAATGAAAGATCATCAATCAGAACACGATCACCGAAACCCTTCACTAGATTTTCAACTTCAACCACAACATTTCCAAGGCGCGGGCCAGGTGGAATTTGAATCTCTTCGAAGTCGAGTTTGCGCATCTTGTCCGCCTCAGCAGCCATCTCTTCATAGCGAGCAAGGCGTGCCTTAGATTTAACCTGGCGACCTTTAGCGTTCTGTCTGACCCATTCAAGCTCTTCAGTCAGGCGCTTGGCACGCTTAGCATCTTTCTGACCTTCAACTTTAAGTCGTGCCGCCTTTGTCTCAAGGTAAGTTGAGTAGTTTCCTTCATACGGATATGCGCGACCGCGATCGAGTTCAAGAATCCATTCTGCGACGTTATCCAAGAAATATCTATCGTGTGTGATTGCAACAACAGCACCTGGATATTTCTGTAAGTGCTGTTCAAGCCATAAGACAGATTCAGCATCAAGGTGGTTTGTAGGTTCATCAAGAAGCAATAAATCAGGAGCCTCTAACAGTAATTTACAGAGAGCCACGCGACGTTTTTCTCCACCTGATAGCACGCTGACATCGGCATCTCCTGGCGGGCAACGAAGCGCGTCCATCGCCTGCTCGAGTTGTGAATCAATCTCCCAGGCATTGCGATGATCGAGTTGCTCTTGCAACGTGCCCATCTCTGCCAGCAATTTGTCGTAGTCAGCATCAGGGCTGGCCATCTCTTCTGAGATTGCATTAAAGCGCGCCAACAAATCCATCGTCTCGCGCACGCCATCTTGCACATTCTCTAAAACGCTCCGTGCTTCATCGAGCTTAGGCTCTTGCAGCAAAATTCCGACGGTAAATCCAGGGGAAAGATAGGCCTCACCATTTGATGGCTGTTGTAAGCCGGCCATAATCTGCAAGACCGTCGATTTACCCGCACCGTTGGGGCCAACAACACCAATCTTGGCACCGGGCAGGAACATTAAGGTGACATCATCAAGAATGACCTTCTCACCGTGCGCTTTACGCGTCTTTTTCATCGTGTAAATGAATTCAGCCATTGTCACACCTTAATAGTTGAGCCGTTAGAATAGTAATCATAACGACACCTGCAGGCGCCTGTAGCTCAGTCGGATAGAGCAACCGCCTTCTAAGCGGTAGGTCGCAGGTTCGATTCCTGCCAGGCGCACATCATTTATCGCATGTAAGGGATTGCAAAAGAAAAGAACCCAGGGCGACCCTCGAGGCCCTGGGTTCTTTTGCTTTGCTTATTTACTTATTGGCGCGTGCAATCAGTTCTTTCGCCTTTGCGAGGAAGGTTCCCTCAATGACGATGAAGCCTGTATCTGCAGCCGGAAGCGTGCACTCGGGAGAGAGGAGGTATTCCGCAAGTTCAACAACTGCCTTGCCCTTTTCCTTATTTGCATATGAGGTCTCTAGAAGCATGTAGCTGATAATTCCAAGTGTGTAAGCACCTGGAACCTTTGTCTGATAATCATATGTAACGATTCCATCGGCAGCTTGCTTTGCCTCACCCAAGAACGCTGAGACTCCACCGGAATCTGGAAGAGCAAAGTTTCCAGATGCATTGCCTATGTAGGCCGCACGCAAACCAAATGAAGTTCCCCACTGCTTTTCAGCATATGTGATCGAGTACTTGGTACGAGCAGCAAGAGTTGCAACGCCTTGTGAGCCGTTAGCTCCAACGATGCGACCGATATTTCCAGGAGCATTGAGATTTCCAGGGAATGCTGTCGTGAATGCATCGTTCTTTGGCTTATTCCAGACTGTTGGTGCAACACCACTCATCCAACCGGTGAAGTTATTTGATGTTCCAGATGTGTCTGAGCGGAAGACAACTTTAATTGGTTGATTAGGAAGGGTATAACGAACATTTGTGGTAGTCGTGCGAAGAACTACTGGATTACCACTTTTATCTACGACAACATTTCCAGTGCTTGTCTTCTTATAAATAACCTTCGGAATTGAGCGGTTGTTATCTGCACGGATAGCTGGGTCATTCCAACGTGTGATATCTCCAGAGAAGATTTTAGCAACTGTTGTTGGGGAAAGATAAATATCTTTGTTTGCAGGAAGATTTACAAGAACAGCAATTGGCGCTGCAATGATAGGTGCGTGGAATATTGTTGAGCGCTTTTTAGCACCAGTATGCGCTGAGTCAGAGAACCAAAAATCTCCGATCTGGTTATCTGAGTTATTCTTTCCAGTTCCTGAACCTGTGGATGTATACACATATGAGTGTCCAGTCTTCTTTGCAAAACCTGCCTTACAGGCCTCAATGATTGGAACGGCGAATGATGCGCCCGAACCTGATAGATCAACTGCATAAGCTGGCTGAGCAGTTGAGACTGCAATCATGCCGGCAACTGCAAGAGCCTTTACCTTTACTGATAATTTCATTTGATACCTCTCGTGATAGGAACTTCCTTCGAGGTGAACCATATTTTTCCTGAGTTAACCAACAGGGAGTTGAAGGTGAACAAATTGCATACCTTCGGTGAAGAAATGGGGTTACCCAAAACGCCCTGTCACGTAGTCTTCTGTGCGCTTATCTGTTGGTGATGAGAAAATCTTGTTCGTAGGCGCCGTCTCAACCATCACCCCTGGCCCTCCATCTGAAAGGAAGAATGCGGTGTAATCCGATACTCGCGCAGCCTGTTGCATATTGTGGGTAACAATTACGATGGTCATGGTCTTTGCGAGTTCTGAGATTGTCTCTTCAATTCTAAATGTTGACCCTGGATCTAGCGCTGAGCATGGTTCGTCCATGAGAAGCACCTGAGGCTCTACAGCCAAGGCGCGAGCGATACAGAGACGCTGCTGCTGACCACCTGATAAGGCGCCACCATGTTCTCCTAGGCGGTCTTTTACTTCACTCCACAACCCGGCACGCACGAGACATGACTCCAAGAGATCATCTGTCTTGCTGCGCTTGATCTGGGCTAGTTTCAGGCCAGAGAGAACGTTCTCTCCAATTGTCATCGATGGAAATGGGTTTGGCTTTTGAAAAACCATTCCTACTCTCAATCGAATCTTTGTTACATCTGTACCTGGCTCATAAATATCTTTTCCATCAAGTAGCACTTGTCCTGCCAGCGCTGCTGTTGGAATAAATTCGTGCATACGATTGAGGGTTCTAATGAATGTGGATTTACCGCACCCTGATGGTCCAATGAGGGCGGTGACGGTTCCGGCGGCAAAATCAAGTGACACATCAGAGAGAACATGCTTCTTACCAAACCATGCGTGAACACCACGGGTCTCGAGCCCAGTGCCGAGCAGATTCGTTCCAGGAACACGTTGAATTTTCGAGCTAGCAACCGAAGCTAGTGATGATGGGGTAGTTTGCATTTTCTTCTCCATGTCCATGTTGTCGCTAGAAGACTCTTCTGAGCTCGCCATTACTTAACCTTTCGTCCAGAAAAATATCGCGCAAGAACGAATAAAAAGATAATCAAGGCCAATAGGACGAGCATTCCGCCCCACGCTCTTTCATAAGACTCCTGCGTTCCGCCCGTTAAGAAAGCTTTCCAAATGTAGAACGGTAGGGATCCCATGGAGCCGGATGTTGGATTAAAATTGAGAGCATCGGCGCCGCCAGAGACAAGTAGCAATGGTGCAGTCTCGCCAATTACCCGAGCAACTCCCAAGATGATGGCAGTTACCAACCCGCTCCGGGCAGCAGGAACAACTACTCCAGATACCGTGCGCCACTGTGTTGCCCCTAGGGCAACTCCTGCCTCGCGGAGCTCGTTAGGAATAAGAAGGAGCATCTCCTCTGCTGTTCGCGCAATCGTTGGGATCATCAGAATACATAGGGCCAAAGAAGCCATCAAGCCGTTTTGCTCTTGCGTTACTGGGATGATGAGAATTGAAAGAATAAATAAGCCTGCAACAATTGAAGGCACACCGCTCATCGCTTGGACCAAGAACTTAATTGGGCGCGTCAATCTGCCACGTATCTCAGTGAGGTAGAGAGCGGTAAGAAGACCGATTGGGAAACTAATAATTAAAGCCACACCAACGATGATCAGTGTGCCGAGAAGAGCGTGGAGAAGACCACCGGACTCAACGGGATCATTTACCGATGCCTGTGTCATATCTTCGGTAAACATTCCAAAGGAAATACCCCTGTAACCCCTGATCACAACTGTTGAAACGATACTTGTAATTGGGATCAAGGTCATGATGATGCCAAGAAGCGCGAAACTACTCAGAAGAGAATCTTTTGCAGCAGCTAAATCGCGAAGACGCAATTGTTGAACGAAAATGAGAAGAGTGGCGAAGAAGAAGAATGAGACCGCAAAACCGAGTTTGCCATTCAGTCCAGTTGTTTTAACGGCTATCCCAGCAAGGATTGCGCCAAGAGCTATGAGTGATGCGCTAGCGATTCGCTGCTGTGGCGAGACTGCCCACGGAGTTTGTGGCGTAGGGATTACTGATTGAGTCATCGTCCCTTCTTTCCAAATCTATTAATTAATACATCCGAAAGAGCATTCACCATGAGTGTCAGTAGAAAAAGAACGAGACCGGCAGCCATAAGTGCATCTACTTCATCCGGACCTGCCTCACCAAATTTCAACAAAATCAATGATGCTACGTTTCCACCCGCTCCAAAAAGAATTTGCCAGTTGATCTGATAAACAACATTGAGCACTGTGTAAACAGCGACTGTCTCGCCCATGGCTCTGCCTAAACCGAGCATTGCACCACCGACAATGCCACCTCGGCCGTATGGGATCACAACAGCGCGAATCATCGCTAACTTAGATGCACCCAACGCATATGCCGCTTGAATTCGATCTAAAGGTGTTTGATCAAATACTTCTCGCGAAATAGCTGTAACGATCGGAATAATCATTACTGCTAAAACAAGCCCGGCAATAAATGGTGAGCGCTCGAAAAATGGTGCTGGCACATCAAATAGTGGAATAAAACCTAAATACTTGTTGATGAGCTTTGCCCAATATTCTGCACTAGCCATAAAGACAATAAAGGCCCAGAACCCAAATAGCAACGAAGGAAATGCCGCCATCAAGTCAATGACTGAGATAAGAAATTTCTTTACTGGACCACGAGCATAAAAAGTAAGATAAAGAGCACTGAGAACCGCAATTGGAACGCCAACAATAATTGCAATGAAAGCACCGATAAACGTACCTACCAGCATTGCCCCAATTCCAAAGGTGCTCGACTCTATTTTTCCTTCAGCATCTTGCAAAACTTCCCAGCGTGATTCAGTCAGGAACGACCACTGCTCTTCGCGCAGAACGTTAACTCCCTTAAGAGAGAGGAAGAAAGCAATTAACCCAAGGATTACTAGTGATGACATTCCTCCAGCAGTTACGATGAAGCGGAAAACTTGATCAGAACGCCGCGGCTTCGTCGTAATCTCGCGGGCAGCGGGTATTGAACTTTGAGCACCTAAGGTCTGGGTCACGCGCCGAGTCTGGCCGTAGACGGGATAGAGTGCACGGACAGAAGGTGAACAGAAGGTGAACTCATGCTGAATTCACTCAGCGAGCGCTTCACCCCCTAAACTGGGCGATATGGCCACCGAACTCCCCCATTTAATCTGGATCGATTGCGAGATGACGGGCCTATCCCTTGAATCTGACGTACTGGTCGAGATCGCTGTCCTTGTCACCGACTCCGAACTCACTCTGATCGGTGAAGGCGTTGATGTCGTCATCAAAGCCACCCCTGAGCAAATTGGCGGCATGAATGAGTTCGTCACACAGATGCATACCGACTCGGGGCTAATCACCGAGATCCCCAACGGCATCACCGTTGAAGCCGCTGAAGATGCGATCTTGGCCTACCTCGAATCCACCGGGACAACCCCAGGGAAATCACCACTGGCTGGAAACTCTGTCAGCGTTGATCGCAATTTCATCACGCGCGATATGCCGCGCCTGACTGAGTATCTGCACTATCGCACAGTCGATGTTTCAAGCATCAAAGAGCTCGCTCGCCGTTGGTATCCCAAGATCTATTTCGCCGCCCCCGCCAAGACCGGCAACCATCGCGCACTCGGTGATATCCAAGATTCGATCGAAGAGTTGAAGTATTACCGCGCCACTGTCTTTATCGACCCGCTAAACCCAGGGCAAAATCCCCCTGCGGAAAAGGTAGACTAACCCCGTACAGCACATGGTGGGCGTAGCTCAGCTGGTAGAGCACTCGGTTGTGGTCCGAGATGTCGCGGGTTCGAGCCCCGTCGTTCACCCCAAGTATTAGCAGGACTTTCAGCCATGACCATCTAAAGAAAAACTAAAGAAAGTGGCATCACAATGATCTTCGATGTTGTCGTTGAAATTCCAGCAGGGTCACGAAATAAGTACGAGATCGATCACAACACCGGTGAAGTTCGCCTCGATCGCATGCTCTTTACATCTACTCGCTACCCATACGACTACGGCTTTGTTAAAAACACTCTCTCACTCGATGGCGATCCGCTAGATGCACTTATCTTGCTTGATGAGCCAACATTTCCTGGCTGCGTTGTTTCATGTCGCGCGATCGGAATGCTCAACATGACAGATGAAGCTGGCGGAGATGACAAATTGCTCTGTGTTGCAGCCGGTGACGTTCGTAAGTCATATCTACAAGATCTCAGCGATGTTCCTGCTTATGAACTCTCTGAAATTAAGCACTTTTTTGAAGTCTATAAAACTCTCGAACCTGGAAAATCTGTACAGGGCGGAGAGTGGGTTGGACACGACGAGGCCGAATTAGAAATTAACGCCTCATATAAGCGATACAAAGATAGCCACTAACAATTACTGATTTGATAATTAATTTCCTGGCAATACCTGTTTCGGACAAGCGCTAAGAATCCGCGTCATTGCATCTTTTTCTGGCGGTGTAACCCATAACGAATACTTAGCCTTCACTGCAATCTGCTGAGCCACGTAGGCGCATCTAAACTTCTTCAACGGCGGCAGCCACGTCGCAGCATCTCCATCGCCCTTCTGCGAATTCAACCGTCCCTTTACCGCAAAAAGATTCATCGGATCATTTGCAAGGGCTGTACGCTGGGCAAGGGTTAACTTAAATGCCCCCGTCTGCCATGAATTAGACATCGCCACAACGTGATCGATTTGCACTTCCATACTCGTGATATTTCCGCGGACGAAATTGATCGTCTCCCCCGAATATCGATCGACCAAGATGCCACTTAA
>WLHB01000035.1 GCA_009702965.1 Actinomycetota bacterium
CCCAACTCGGAAAAGTCTTTCAAAGCGCTGATAGTCCTTGGAGAAAAAGGCATGCTCCATAGACAGTGTCGGATTCAAATTCTCTTCATAGTATTGAGAGGCGGTGCGATGCGCCTGATGTAACTTCTCTTCATTTTTTGCAAGCTCTGCATATAGCGCTTCTCTGATAAGGCTATGAATTTTATAGTATGGCTCATCTGATGAACTCTTGGAGAGTAAAGACCCTTCAAATGCCCATGAGTCGATCTGATGCTGAGAGAAATTTTTTCCCAAAATTTTCTGAGCTAGCTCACTTGTAAAATCAGTCACTGCAGAGAGCGGCACTAATTGGGTTTTCTCTTCATCGGTCAATCCGCGCACGACTTCCTCAACGATGAGCCTAAGCGGTTCTATCGAAGAAGAAATCTCTTCGGCGGAGGTATCAAATTGAGCGCCTTTAGATAGCCCTCGTGCAATCAGTTGCACTGCCGCTGGCCAACCTTGGGCACTTTTCATAATCTTATTCGTCTCATCGGAATCTACTGACAATCCATTAATTGCCAGAATCTGTTGAACTTCATTTGAGGTGAATCTGAGTTCTGAGGGTCCAATCGTTTGAAAGTTACCCGTAGGGGCCATTTCACCAACAGGAGAACCGGGGGTGTTTCGACGGATCTGAATGAGATGCAAGTTGCGCGGTAGAGATCTAATCATCTGCGCTGCCACCGCAAAATCTTGCGCATCTTTAGTTCGACGGTTATCGACGATAAAGATGTAGTCCCCTTTGCGAGTTGTCAGTTCGTTACTAAACTTCACAATTAATTCCATGGGTTCAATCTGAATTTGATTGTTAAACCATGGTGCAAAATCTGGAATCACATTTCTTACTGACTGAATAACATGTGAGTTAAATCGTGCAGGTGAATCCTCATCAACCATCGTGTACCAAAATGTACGTCCGGGATTTCGTTGAGCAATCTCTGTTGCCAGTGAAGTCTTTCCGTATCCAATAGGCCCGACTATCAACGTGGTACCCGGTGCTTCAAAAGTGAATGAGTCAACGAGGGCAGATCGAGATAAGAAATTGGCTGGGAGCAGAGGTGGCAGAGTTCTAGAAAGGGTCACCCCTGCAAGGATTGTTGAACCAGAGCCATCACCCACGCTCTTTGCTTTAGCCACACCTAAGGGTGACCTAAATCAGGGGGTGAGGAAAGGCCAGGGTGAGTGTTTTTGGGGGTGATACGGGGGTGATTTAAAGGGCTGCAAGCGCCTGATCAAGGATGGCGAGCGCTTCTTTGAGTAGCTCGTCGCTGATCACCAGAGGAGGCAGGAATCGAATCACATTTCCGTATGTTCCAGCGGTCAAGATGAGAACGCCTTGCTGTTGGCAATACTTAATCACGCTGGCCATTGCAGCGGGATTCGGTTCTTTACTTCCGGCCATCACAATTTCGATAGCCTGCA
Source organism: Actinomycetota bacterium (assembly GCA_009702965.1). Lineage (GTDB taxonomy): Bacteria > Actinomycetota > Actinomycetes > Nanopelagicales > Nanopelagicaceae > Planktophila. The sequence goes on from WLHB01000035.1 coordinate 1,444, forward strand.
TAGCACCACGTCCACGTACATCACCGATGACTGGATACTTTGCAGCCATTGCAGTTAGCGCTGAATGAAGGATTGCCCCAATTTCACGTGCACGTTCGACAAGTTTTTCCTCGCGGATTGCTTCCATCGCACCGAGTGCTGCCGCACATGCAATTGGATTTCCACCATAGGTTCCACCAAGTCCACCAACATGGGAAGAATCCATAATTTCTGCACGCGCGGTTACCGCTGCTAGTGGAAGTCCGCCGGCAATTCCTTTTGCGGTCACGATCATGTCAGGCTCAACACCCTCATCTTCAACAGCGAAGTAATTTCCTGTACGAGCAAAACCAGTCTGAACTTCATCAGCGATAAAGACAATGCCATGCTGGGTTGCGTACTTGCTTAAGCCAGATAAGAAACCTTTTGGCGGAACAATAAATCCACCTTCGCCTTGAATTGGTTCGATGATGATGGCAGCAACATTATCTGCGCCAATCTCTTTCTCAATTTTATGCATAACATCATCAAGTGCATCTGCCGCCATAGTCGCAGCATTTCCATTCCAGCGATATGCATATGGCATTGGCATGCGATAAATCTCGTTAGCAAATGGGCCAAAGCCTTCTTTGTATGGCATGTTTTTTGCAGTCAGTGCCATCGTGAGGTTGGTGCGACCGTGATAAGCATGCTCAAAGACAACGATTGCTTGGCGCTTTGTGTAATGGCGGGCGATCTTAATTGCGTTTTCAACTGCCTCAGCTCCAGAATTCTGCAGAACTGATTTCTTCTTAAATTTTCCAGGGGTTAAGTCATTGAGAGCTTCACATACTTCTATGTAGCCAAGGTAAGGCGCTGTCGTAAAGTTTGTGTGCGTAAATGCTTTGACTGCTTCTTGTACACGCGACACAACGCGAGGGTGTGAATTTCCTACAGTGACAACACCGATACCTGAACCAAGATCAATAATGCGGTTGCCATCGAGATCCTCCATGATGGCACCATCTGCTCGAGTGATAACCGCTGGAAAAGCCATACCAAGTCCTGCCGATACCGCTTCTTTGCGACGTGCAATGGCCTCGGCAGATTTGGGACCTGGAATCGCAGTAACAATGTGGCGTGATTGCGGGAGAGGATCCTGTGCTTGAAGGCTTGAAGTCATGGATTAATCATAGAGCCTTGGATAAATCAGGCAGGCCGAGAAGTTAGGCTTGGCGGTATGAGTACAGGTGATCTTCGAAACATTGCGCCTCTTTTGGATGCCTATCTGTCGTACTTTGAAGTGCATCGGATTCCATTTACCGTTCCTGGACATAAGCAGAAAGCCTCGCGCTTGGATGCGGGTTTAGGCGCAGTGGTCGACTCAGATATTCCTCTCTTTGGTGGGTTAGATGAAATTAAGCTCACAAATAATGTCCTAGCGCAGGCGGAAAAACTTACGGCGACTTTGTGGGGTGCAGATTTTGCACGTTTTTCTACCGGTGGATCAACGCATGCCAATCAAGCCGTCATTCTTGCTTTAGGTAAGCCAGGAGATAAGGTCGCTCTCAGTCGAACTGCTCATCGTTCGGTATTAAGCGCGCTCGTTCTGGCAGGTCTTGAACCAATCTGGCTGACTCCCGACATTGATAGCGCAACAGGAGTGCCACTTGGAATTCCTGTCTCTGAGTTAGAGAGAGTGATTCCTGAAAAGCCAGTAGCGCTATTACTGACAGAGCCTGGATATCTGGGCACACTTTCAGATATTCGCGCACTTGTTGAATGTGCACATTCTCAAGAGATTCCCGTCATCATCGATGCTGCATGGGGCGGACACTTTGGTTTTCATAAAGACTTACCAGCACACGTCCTTGCGATGGGTGCTGATGCACTTATTACAAGCGTTCATAAAGCGCTGCCAGGTTACAGTGCTTCTGCACTCTTACTTGCTCAAACCAAGTATTTAGATCCAGTGCGCCTCGAGCAAAGTTTTGAAACAACACATACAACATCTCCTGCAGGCGCGCCTCTTGCTTCCATTGATGCAACCCGTGCACTTCTGCAGACTCGAGGACCAGAATTGTTAGGCGCGCTCCTTGAAAACGTTGCATATTTTAAAGATCGAGTTCAAAGCCATTTCGAAGTGCCAGTATTTCTTAACCCAAGTGACTTCCCTACAGGTCGCTTTGACCCCGTAAAGATTGTCTTGCGTGCCAATCAACTTGGAGCATCAGGTATTTCGATTGAAAAATCACTTGGCGAACGAGGAATCCGGGTTGAGATGGCCGATCAGGACACAGTTGTCTTTCTAGCAACTCTTGCTGATACCCGTGAAGATTTCGTTGAGCTTGGCGATGTCATGATTGATATTGCCACTTTGCAGCAAAGCCAACCTCGTCCTAGCGCAACCGCGCTCAGTTGGTCAGTTATTCCGCAAGTGGGCATCTCTATGCGAGAGGCATACTTTGCAACGACAGAGATGGTCACTGCTTCCGATGCAATCGGACGAGTGAGTGCAGATCTGATTGCACCGTATCCCCCAGGCGTTGCAGTAATCGCTCCTGGAGAGATTTTAACGAAACAAGTTGTGGAAGGTTTATCGGTCTCTCAAAAGGCCGGAGTGAGAATTGCATATGCAACAGATCCAACGCTTAAAAAGTTTCGCGTCGTAAGAGATTAATTCACGTTGTGCGGTGAACTTTGTGCTGTGCTGCTTGAGCTACAGGTCGTATCACCATCGAATCAATATTGAAGTGCTCTGGCAGCATCACACTCCATCTAATTGCTTCTGCCACATCCTCTGCTGTGAGTGGTGATTCAACACCTTCATACACTTTTGCCGCACGCGCGACATCGCCGCTGAATCTCACCTTTGCAAACTCTTCAGTCTTGACCATACCTGGTGCGATTTCAGTAACTCGGATCGGTAATCCATTGAGTTCTAGTCGCAGAGTGCGAGCAAGGGCTGTCTCGGCATGTTTAGCAGCAACATAGCTTCCGCCATTTTCATAGGCAGCATGTCCAGCAGTCGAAGAGATAATCACAATGTGGCCCTGATCTTGCATCAGCGGGGCAAAGGCTTTGACCATTCTGACGGTTCCAACAACATTGAGATCATATGTTTTTCGCCAGATTTCTGGATCTGAATCTATAACGGAAGAGGCATCGAAGGCTCCGCCTGCACAGTTGATCAGGACTCGCACATCGCGCTCTGCGCAATCAAGAACAAGTTGGTCCACACTTGCCTGATCAGTAATATCTAGATGATGCGCTGTTATCGCGCTATTTTCTTTTGCCAGTGATTCAAGGCGATCAACTCTTCGCGCACATGCGATCACATCAAATCCAGAATCAGCCAAGGCTCGTACAGTTGCAGCCCCAATACCGCTGCTTGCACCCGTAACGATCGCGCTATTTCGTGCTGCCATTAGCTGACTCGAAACCAAACCGTTGTTGCTGCAGGCAGTACAAAGCCATCGAGTGGGGCAGATGAATGCAAAATCTCTTTAGCGGTAAATGCATGAGAGTGTGCACGGAAGTTGATCATGCAATTCCAACCTCCAGGGCGGGAAAAGTGAAGTACTTCTTTGTTCTTTGTTTCGTGCCACATTAACAACTCTTCACTTTGCAATTCTTTACGAAGTGCCAGTGCCTTGCGATAAATTTCAAGTGGCGAGCCAGCAACGCCATCTTGTGCGGCTACATTGACTGTGGCAAACCAAGCTGGTTGTGGAAGGTGTGATCCCCCTGATCCAAATCCGTAGGAAGTTCCAGATCCGTTCCACGGCAGGGGAACTCGGCAACCGTCTCTACCTTTTTCAGTAAAGAGATTTCCTGCATATGCTGGATCTTGAATTTGATCGTGTGGAATATCAGTGACTTCGTGAAGACCTAACTCTTCTCCTTGATACATATATGTGCACCCAGGAAGAGCGAGAATAAACATTGTTGCTGCAAGAGCTGCGCGTGTGCCAACTTCACGATCGAGTGGATGTGTAAGGCCATCGGCTAAGAGCCACTTCTTTTCATTGACGACAGGATGCAAACCATATCGAGTGGCATGACGAATTTTGTCGTGATTAGAGAGCACCCATGTCGATGAAGAGCGATTTTTATCTGCAATTTCAAGTGACTTCTGCACAGTATCTTTGTAATCAACTGGATCAAATTTGGCATCAAGAAATGCGAAGTTAAATGCTTGGCCAAGTGTTTTCTCACTTGCATAGAGCGGCATTCTTTCAATAGGCACATTGGCTTCAGCAACTGCTACTCGTGGTGGGTCATACTCATTAAAGACCTTGCGCCACTCTTTATAGACTTCAAATAGCTCTGTTCGATCAAAGAAAACGCCCTTGCCATCAAGTTGTGGATTCTCGTACCCGAGCGTAGGTTGACTGCGAAGTGGTTCAGAGAGATCTTTCTTCATCGCATGAGCAACATCAACGCGGAATCCATCAACTCCACGATCTGCCCAGAAGCGCAGAGTCTTTATGAAATCTGCTTCTACCTCAGGGTTATCCCAATTCAGATCTGGTTGTTCTGGAGCAAAGAGGTGGCAGTACCACTGACCGAGTTTTCCATCTTTTTCAGTAATCCGAGTCCAAGCAGATGGTGCAAAGTGTGAAGGCCAATCTGATGGTGGAAGTTCACCATTCTTACCTTTTCCATCTCTAAAAATGTAACGTGCGCGCTCTGGTGATCCGGGATCAGAGTTGAGAGCATCGATAAACCACTGATGAAGATTAGAAGAGTGGTTTGGAACAATATCTACGAAGACGCGAATTCCAACGTTGTGAAGGGCTGCCAGCATTTCATCGAAATCATCGAGCGTTCCGAGTTTAGGATCCACATTTCGATAATCATCAACATCGTATCCACCATCTGCCAACGCCGATGGGTAAAAGGGGCTTAACCACACAGCATCAAGTGAGAGTGATTTTAAATATTTTACTTCTGAGGTAATTCCTTTGAGATCGCCGATTCCATCACCATTTGAGTCTTTAAAGCTACGTGGATAGATCTGATACACCGCGGCCTGACGCCACCAATTAGCATCTTTAGACAAGCTCATCGCAGTATGACCCCCAATAATTTCGGCTAATACTAGCCAAGAATGTAGACTTACAGACCATGAGCACCTTGGCTAATCGCGCGTCAGAGACAACGATGTATCGCGAAATCCATGAATTTCCTCGGATAATTGACTCCGCGCTATCCAATCTCTCGCAGATTCAAGAGATTGCTGAGATCCTTAAAGAGAAAGATTTCTCAACAGTTCAGGTACTGGGACGAGGAACGTCCGGAAATGCCTCACTCTTTCTCAAATATTTGATTGAGGTAAAGCTAGGAGTATTGGTTGCAGATGCTTCTCCCTCAACCACTTCAATTTATAACTCACCGATTGCAATGCGTAACAATTTACTTATTGGAATGAGCCAGAGCGGGAAGTCGACCGATCTAGTTGAATTTGCCCGGACCGCAATTCAGAGTGGTGCTTTTTTTATCGCCATGACTAACGATGCGCAAAGCCCCCTTGCTCAATTAGCGGATCACCATATAGATCTTGGGGTTGGACCAGAACTTGCAGTTGCCGCAACAAAGAGTTACTCATCTGAACTCTTACATGCTCAGTTACTGGTAGATGCCATGTCGGGTGAAATCACACCAGATGGCCTGGCAAAAGAATCTGCACGGGTAATCGATGATGCTCTAGGTCGTATCATCGCTGCAACCGATCTTCATGTAGCAACAGATATCGTTGTTCTTGGCCGTGGGTATTCACTTGCCAATGCGCTAGAGCTTTCACTCAAGATTAAAGAAACCTCGCTCGTTAACGTTCCTGCTAATTCAACTGCTGAGTATCTACATGGACCGATCGCCGCCCTGAAAGAGGGATCTTCAGTAATTTTCTTGAGTCCTACAGGTCAAGATTACGAAGTGATTGCTCCAACAGTAGAAAGAGTGCGCGGGATCACCTCAAAGATTTATTGGATTGGTTCATCCGAACACTGTGCGCCAGGAGAAATCTTTCTGGGTGGGTCATCGATCAACCATGAGAGTTATTCAGCCGTCTTGGATTCAACAGTTCTACAACTTGTTGCAAATCACTGCGCTGTTGCAAAGGGGCTTAATCCCGATGCACCTCAAGGGTTAAATAAAGTAACCCTTACTCGTTAAGTTACTTTGCTTTTATTTCCAGCAATCGAATCGCAGCAACGGCGCTATCAAATCCTTTATCCTCAGTGCTTTCAGGTCGCCCGCATCGCGCGATTGCTTGCTCAAGAGTGTTACACATCAAGACACCGAAGCCAATTGGCCGGCTAAATTTCAGCGACACATCGAGAACTCCCTGGGTTACACCTTGGCAGACATAATCAAAGTGCGGTGTCTGACCTTCAAGAACTAGTCCGAGCGCAACAACAGCCTCATACCCTTCTTCAAAAGCAAACTGTGCGGCGAGTGGAATTTCAAATGAGCCAGGTACGTATGTAGTTCTCACATCTGTAATTCCAGCGCCCTGTAATGCGCGCTTCGCGCCGGCAACGAGATCGTTACAGATATCAAGGTGCCAACTTGAAGAGATAATCGCAACGCGAGCCTGTGGCAGTTGTGGCAGCACAATCTTTGGAGCATTTCCTGACATTTCTATCTCCCTAGCCTTTGGTGACCAAGTTTGGTCGCCTTCGTATCAAGATACTTTTGATTAAATTTATTCGCCTGTATATCAAGGCTCTTTACTGTTGTTGAAATTCCGGCATCGACTAGTGCAGCAATCTTTTCAGGATTATTTGTCATGACCGTGACATCGCTTAATCCGAGTCCCTTGATAATTTCAATTGCATCACTCCACTCGCGAGAATCCACTTGGTGACCTAGCGCGATATTGGCATCAACGGTATCAAGGCCTTCATCCTGTAAGCGATAAGCCTTTAGCTTCTCTGATAAGCCAATTCCACGACCTTCATGATTGCGCAAGTAGATGACATAACCCGAGCCCTGTTCGATGATTGCTTGCTTCGCGAGTTCGAGTTGATCTCCACAATCACATCGCTGTGAACCAAGTACGTCACCTGTAAAGCACTCTGAGTGAATACGAATGTAGGTTGACTTTGATGTGATCTCAGGGTTGAGCGCAAGAATTACATGCTCGCGTTGGCGCAGGGACGAATGCGTGGCAATCTTCCACATCTGGCCATCGATAGGAAGATCTGCCCACTCTAAATCAAAAAGTGCTGGTTCAATGGCTGTGAAATTCTCACTGTAATAGCGAGCCAAATCTGCAATAGCAATTATTGGAATCTGATGTTCGGTCGCAAATGCTTCAAGGCTTGCACCGCGCGCCATTGACCCATCTAAATTCACAATTTCAGAAAGAAGTGCGTGCTCTGAAGTGCCGCTGAGTTGTGACAGTGCAATTCCTGCTTCAGTGTGTCCTTGTCGACCACGTAGAACTTCTTGATGTGCCACGAGTGGATATATGTGGCCCGGTCTAATCAAATCTCGAGGTGTTGTGGTCAAATCGCTTAATGCCTTAATTGTTCGAGCGCGCTCTGTTGCACTGACCCCTGTTGTAATTCCAGGTGCGTAATCAACAGC
>WLHB01000036.1 GCA_009702965.1 Actinomycetota bacterium
AGCGAGACCACAAATGAGTCCTGATTTATCCGCACGTACACGAACAACTTTGCCGAGTACATCAATTCCTTGCGCCTTTTTATCGATCACAATGCAGCGCTTTACGGTTTTCAGCGCTCTCTCACCTTTAGGGGAGAGGTAAGTTGGACCAAAATCAATAACGATTCCGATTCTCTTCTTACCTGCTACTGCGCGCGTCTTACTGCACAGTGATTGAAAATCAGGAAGTACAGAGGGAGAAGATGCATCTGGAATTGCTTCGCCAGAGAAGGTAAATGCCCAGCCTTCAACCGAACCATCTGCGATATCAACGGTTGGTCCAGTCATAGCAGCAGTCCACACGGTTGCTTTAGGTGCGGCTTGGAAATAACCCCAGTAGCGATAGCCGTTGTCGGCTGCATACGAAGGCGCGATAGGCGAGAGGAAGATCGCAATAATTGCGACGAAGGTGATATTTTTTTTCAACATTGCTGGAGCTCCTGGAAAATAAAGAGTCTCACAGGGGTAGCTCAAAGAAATGCGTTGATACGCCTGACTCAAGGACTACGCCCCGCAAACCTCGGCGGGTGTTTGTCTAAAATTCTTAAGTAGGTAATCCGACTTCGAGCATCTGCTCTTACGGTTGCGGGTCAGCGTCGGATTTGCACCGAACTTCCCCTACAAAAGAACTGTTATTTAATTGTTTTCGTACCTTAACCGATCTTTAGACTTTATCGCCAGCAGACACGCCAGGTTTTGGCGCACGCATGCGGCGCATCTGGGTGGATCTCAACCAGCCATACATGCCAATTCCCTTAAGGGATTCAGATGGAAAGCGAGTGGTCACTTCACGTTTGATTTTTCGACTCAGGAGTATGCCATCAACGATTGATGCGAAGAGAACTGTGTACATAAGTACAACGCCAATAACGGCAGAGAGTGCATATGGAAAGAGCGAGATGATAAGAACGACGCCGATAATTGGTAGGAAGAACTCACCAATTGATCGTCGTGAATCTACATAGTTACGGACGAATCTCTTTACTGGACCACGATCGCGAAGTGGAAGCGCATTCTCATCTCCTCGAAGGTAGGCGGCGCGTTGTGCAACACGTGCGGCACGAGCTGCAGCCTTTTGGCGCGCCTTCTCTTCTTTGGAATGTGCCGGAGCGAGTGCAAAAGTCTTGCGGGCAGATTCAACATCTCGACGCTTAGGGGTAGGGCGTCCCTTTTTCTGAGGCAATGAGTCGTTCGTCATGCTCGGACTATAGAGCCAGCATTCGCTCAAGTGCTAGTTGAGAGAATTTTTTGACTCGTGAATCGACCTTGATCTGATTAACGACATGTCCAGCGACCAGAGATTCCATCACCCATACGAGATGAGGAAGATCGATGCGATTCATCGTTGAGCAATAGCAGAGAGTCTTATCTAAGTAGACAATATTTTTATCTGGGTGAGCTTTGGCTAAACGCGAGACGAGGTTGAATTCGGTTCCAATCGCCCATGCGCTTCCACTGGGGGCGCCTTGGATTGTTTTGATGATGTACTCAGTGCTGCCGACGAAATCTGCGTGAGTAACAACTTCATGGGTGCACTCAGGATGAACCAGAATTTTCACCTCAGGAATTCTCGAGCGAACATCGTCAATCGAATCTTTAGAAAAACGCCCATGAACAGAGCAGTGACCGCGCCACAAGATTACCTTGGCGCGCTCTAGTTCCTCGCGTGTGAGACCACCCATCTCTTTCCAGGGATTCCACAGAACACAGTCTTCAAGTGAGAGGCCCAAACTTTGAACGGCGGTATTCCTGCCTAGATGTTGATCTGGCAAGAAAAGAATTTTGGAACCCTGGGTAAATGCCCACTCCATCGCAGCCTTTGCATTTGATGACGTGCAGATAGTTCCACCATGTTCACCAGTAAAAGATTTAATTGCAGCAGATGAATTCATATACGTGACTGGAATCGTCCCAGCTGCCACTCCGATATCGGTCAACACGCTCCAACATGCATCGACTTGTGAAGCTGTTGCCATATCGGCCATGGAGCACCCTGCGGCGAGGTCAGGTAAAATCACTTGCTGCTTGTCACTTGTAAGTATGTCAGCGCTCTCTGCCATGAAGTGCACTCCGCAGAAGATCACAAACTCTGCTGACTCTTGTTGCTGTGCAGCTTGCGCAAGTTTAAAAGAATCTCCAGTGATATCGGCAAACTCGATTACTTCATCTCGCTGGTAGTGATGGCCAAGAATGATGGCTCGATCTCCGAGGGCCTTTCTGGCTTCTCGCGCACGGGACAAAAGCTCTGGATCACTCGCCTCTGGAATGTCCCCGGAGCAGGTAACCCCTCGCTCAGAGAGTGGATCGGCAAGCGAGCCAAGTAAGAGGAGGTTGGTCACATTGCTCGTTGACATGTCCCTATTCTCACCTATAAAAGTCGCAAATGTGAAGTGACGCTAGTACGCTTCAGACATGACAACTCAAGATACTTCACTATCAACAACGACCGGCATTGCACTTACCGATGGAGCGGCCGCGAAGGTTTCTGCTCTCTTGGCTCAAGAGGGTGCAGATGACCTCTATCTTCGTGTCGAAGTACAACCAGGTGGATGCTCTGGCCTGAAGTACCAACTCTTCTTTGATAACCGCGAACTCGAGGGTGATGTTGTTCGCATGTTTGGCGCGGTTAAGGTCATCACAGGAAAGCTCAGCGATCCATATCTCATGGGCGCAACAATCGATTTCGTTGACACCATCGAGAAGCAGGGTTTCACAATCGATAACCCAAATGCGCAAGGTTCATGCGCGTGCGGTGATTCCTTCAACTAAAGCAGGCTTTTGCTTGTAGATTCTCGCCCTATGAAGATAGGCGTCGCAGGATCAGTCGGTCGTGATCACATCATGACCTTCCCAGGAAAATTCTCCGACTCTGTAGTTGTCGGTTCACTCGAAAAAATCTCACTCTCGTTTCTTGTTGACGGGCTTGAAGTGCGTCGAGGTGGATGTGCAGCGAATATTTGTTTTGGCCTAGGCGTTCTCGGACACAACCCCGTCTTAATCGCAGCCGTTGGAAAAGACTGGCCTGATTACAACGCATGGCTTTCTCGTCATGGCGTCGACACGTCTCACGCACTTGTATCAACGACTCAGTTTACGGCGCTCTTTACCGTTACAACAGATTCAGAACATAATCAGTTTGCATCATTTTTCCCCGGCGCGATGTCAGAGGCACGAGATATCGAACTTCAACCAATTATTGATAAAGAAGGCACCCTGGATCTTCTTGTCATCTCACCCGATGACCCTGAGGCGATGCTTCGACATACACAGGTAGCACTTGAAAAAGGAATCCCTGTCTTAGCCGATCCATCGCAACAGATGGCACGTCTTTCAGGGGATGAAATTAAGGCCCTCATCGATGGCGCGACGTACCTCTTTTTGAATGAATACGAGTTGGCGTTGGCGATACAAAAAACTGGGTGGAGTGATGACGAAATACTTGATCGCGTTAAATATCGAGTTGTCACACTAGGTGCCGAAGGTTCACGAGTTGAGGGTCGCACTATTGAGACGATCTCGGTGACGTGTCCGAAAGAGAGAGCAAAGGTTGATCCGACTGGTGTTGGAGATTCATTCCGAAGTGGCTTTGTTGCCGGTCTGGCATGGGGGCTATCTCATGAGCGGTGTGCGCAAATAGGTTCAATGCTTGCAACATATGTCATTGAAACGATGGGCACACAGGAGTATTCCTTTACAGCAACTGAATTTCTCGATCGCTTTGAAGTCGCTTACGGAGAAGTGGCCCGACTAGAGGTCGCTACACACCTTCACTAAAGCAGCTACCAGCTCATCAATCTCGCTCACACTGTGGCTATCGCGAAGTCGAATTCGGATCGCACCTTCTGTCGGCAGCCCCATTGCCGCAAGGACATGACTTGGCGCTAAGTCGACGGGGGAGCAGGCAGAACCCGCTTCAACAGTGATGCCGAGTGCATCTAAATCGCGCACCACCATTTCACTAATCGTATCGGGCAGAATAATTGTGAGCAGATGTGGGAGTGATTTCTCAATATCACCAACGCAGTAACTTCCTGGAATTGCAGCAACGATAGTTTTTCGAAGATGCTCATTGAGTGCACGCAAATGAAGAGAATCTTCTTTGAAGTTTTCTAAGGCCACTGAGGAAGCGAGTAGTAGTGGAAGTGAATAACCGCCCGGTGTTCGAATCGGTGCAATGTGTGGCAGCGGATATCTCCACTGCGCCGAGTTGCGGATCCCGATAATCGCTATACCCTGCGGTCCGCCCCAAGATGAGGATGAAAAAACGGCGGCATCCCACGTAGTTCCCAGAGGAATTCGCGAACCAGAGGTTGTGGCATCCAGAACTACACATTCTGCTCGCGCGGATAGCGTTGGAAGATCCTGGACAATTCCCGTCTCTCCATTGGCAACTTGCAGCGATAAGACGCTGTCCATCGAAATCTCATCTGCAACCAGTGCTCCGTGCTGATCAACAGGAATAATTCGATGGCTCGCGTGGGTTCTGCCGAGCGCTCGAATCTTGCCGCGATCAATAGCACCAATGCCTAACTCTTTTTTCGGTGAAAGAAATCCGCTAAGTGCGAGATAGGGAGCGAACTCTTCCTCACCGACAACTTCAATTTGATCTACTGTCAGAGATAGCCCCGTGGCGATAGATTCCAACGCCTGAGATTCAAGGATCCGCGAACGAGTAGAGGCTTGCGATAATTTCTTTGGGTCAGCCCATCCAGCATCAAAGGCGGCAGAGATAGCCGACCTTACGACCTCAGATAAGGGCGCTTGGCCTCCGAAATTTCCTGTGACACGAACCACCCGAGGAAGGCTACTCCCAGCGGCGCGGAACTTCTCGCCTCCCCACTATCCTTAGGGCATGTCGCCGCTGAAGGGTAAATCGCGCTCCATGCGCTTAGGGCTGATTACCGCCTCACTCTTGCTGACTCTTACCGGCTGTTCACAAGTCTCCGGTCTTGGTTTCCCAGAAGGTGTATCGAGTGTTAATGACATCTCACTTTCGCTCTGGCAGGGCTCTTGGATAGCAGCCGGAGTCGTTGGCGTTATTACTCTCATTCTTATTTTGTGGCCCGCAGTCTTTCACCGTGCACATGCATCAAAAGGTGAGTTTCCTAAGCAGACTCAATACAACATTCCAGTTGAAATTGTGTACACCGTGATTCCTTTTATCATCGTCGCAGTTCTCTTTTACTTCACCGCTGTAAAGCAAGAAGAGATCGTTGCCAAATCTCCAACCGTTGCGCATGACATAACAGTTAATGCTTTCCAATGGTCATGGCAATTTAGTTATCCAGAGGCGGGGGAGAAGGCAGTTGTTACTGGCACTCCAGATAAGCCTCCAACACTCGTAGTTCCAGTTGGCGAGCGAGTTCGTTACAAGATTATTGCAAACGATGTCGTACATGGATTTTGGATCCCAGCATTCATGATTCAAATGCAGAATATCCCGGGTGTCACAAATAGTCTTGAATTTACCGCCAACAAAATTGGTGAGTACCCAGGGCGATGCAACATCCTCTGCGGCCGCAACCATGCCCAGATGCTCTTTACAATCAAAGTTGTCTCACAAGCTGACTATCAGCAATATCTTGAAACACTGAAGGCGAGCGTGGCATGACAACATATGCAGAACGTCCAACCGCTTCTCCAACGCCAGGCACCGCACAACCAGGTGTTGCGCCGGCTTCCAAGGGTAAGAATTTTGTCAAGTGGATAACCTCAACTGACCATAAGACCATTGGCTATCTCTACCTCTTTACTTCTTTTGCTTGGTTCTTAATCGCTGGAGTTCTTGCGCTGATTCTTCGCGTTGAACTTACTCGTCCGGGCATGCAATTTATTTCGAACGAGCAGTACAACCAAGTATTTACAATGCACGGCACCATCATGCTCTTGATGTTTGCTACTCCGCTTTTCGTTGGTTTTGCTAACGTGATCATGCCGCTACAAATTGGCGCAGCAGATGTTGCTTTCCCGCGACTGAATATGTTCTCTTACTGGTTGTACTTATTCGGCGGCTTGATGACCTTCTCCGGATTCTTAGCACCAGGTGGAGCGGCATCCTTTGGCTGGACTGCCTACGCTCCACTAGCTAACTCTGCATACTCGCCAGGAATTGGTGGAGATCTGTGGGTTATCGGACTTGCGATCGGTGGTCTTGGAACAATTCTTGGAGCCGTTAACTTTATTACGACTATTTTTACAATGCGCGCACCAGGTATGACGATGTTCCGTATGTCGATCTTCTCTTGGAACGTCCTTCTGACATCAATTCTCGTTCTTCTTGCATTCCCTCCACTTGCAGCAGCACTTCTCGCCCTTGAATCAGATCGCATGTACGGATCGCTTATCTTTGATCCTGCCAACGGTGGTGCGATGCTCTGGCAACATTTGTTCTGGTTCTTCGGTCACCCTGAGGTATACATCTTGGCGCTTCCATTCTTTGGAATTGCAACTGAGATCCTTCCAGTGTTTAGTCGCAAACCAATCTTTGGCTATAAAGGTTTGATCGCTGCCACTATCGCAATTTCAGCCCTATCGGTTGCGGTCTGGGCTCACCACATGTTCGCAAGCGGCCAGGTGCTCTTGCCCTTCTTCTCCTTTATGACATTTTTAATCGGTGTACCGACCGGTGTGAAATTCTTCAACTGGATTGGAACAATGTGGAGAGGGCACGTCACATTTGAAACACCAATGCTCTGGGTGATGGGCTTCTTGGTTACATTCCTCTTCGGTGGAATTACAGGAATCATTCTCGCTTCACCACCACTGAACTTCTCAGTCTCGGCTTCCTACTTTGTTGTTGCACACTTCCACTACGTTCTCTTTGGCACCGTGGTCTTTGCAATGTTCGCCGGATTCTATTTCTGGTGGCCAAAGATGACAGGCAAGATGCTCAATGAGCGTCTTGGAAAAATCCACTTCTGGACTCTTTTCTTTGGCTTCCACATCACCTTCTTGATCCAGCACTGGCTTGGTATCAAAGGCTTCCCACGTCGATACGCTGACTACTTAGCAACTGATGGCTTTACTGGAATGAATATGATCTCAACAGTCGGCTCATTCCTGCTCGCTCTTTCCATGATTCCTTTCGCAGTCAATGTGTGGATCACTCGGAAGAGCCCAATGGTTGGCGTAGATGATCCTTGGGGTTACGGCTCATCACTTGAGTGGGCAACCTCATGTCCACCTCCACGCCACAACTTCTTATCGATTCCACGTATTCGATCTGAACGTCCGGCATTTGATCTTCATCATCCACACATAAAGACCGAAGGTCACTAGCTCATGAAGGCTAACTGGCAGCTCTTTGTTGGTCTGAGCGTTTTCTATGTATTGATGACTGTTGTCTACTGGTATGTCGGTGGTGAAGCAGTCGGCATCACAGGAATGCTTCTTGCTGCGTGCTTAGCTGGCATGGTCGGCTTCTACGTCTGGTTCACTCAGAAGAGAATCGGCACACTGATGCCTTCGGATAACCTCACCGCAGAAATTTCTGATGGTGCGGGAGAGCTTGGTTTCTACAGCCCGCATTCTTGGTGGCCACTTCCTGTAGCACTTGCAGCTACGGCAATGGGCATGGGACTTATTATCGGATGGTGGCTCACACTTATTGCCGTCACAGCTCTTTTCTTTGGAATTATCGGATGGGTGACTGAATACGAAAAACCACTCGATGACCCAACAATGACAGCCTCCCACTAAACCTTCACTTCAATGCGCGCTGAAATCCTCTCGCTAGATTCACCAGTGCTCATAGGAGCCCGTATAAATATTGAAGCACCGGCAGAAAAGATTTTTGCAATTCTTGCCGATCCGCGTTCTCACTCTCTCTTTGATGGTTCATCAACGGTTCAATCTGTCATTAAGGGACCTGAGCGCCTCTTCCTTGGTGCACGTTTTGGTATGAATATGAAGATCAAGGTTGGATACAAGATCACCAACGAAGTAATTGAGTTTGAAGAAAATAAAAAAATTGCTTGGCGCCATCTGATGAGATGGGTTTGGCGCTATGAACTTGTGGATTTAGGCGGGGGAGTAACTCAAGTCAGCGAATATTTCGATGTTTCACCCTGCAAT
>WLHB01000037.1 GCA_009702965.1 Actinomycetota bacterium
ACTTCAGGGATATGCCATCCATATATCTCGTGTACATCAACTGCGTGGAATGCGTGGAATAAAAGTTTAAATCCAATGAATGCAAGTACTGCCGATAGTCCTTTACCGATATAAACCAGGCGAGTCATGAGTCCGCCGATGAGGAAATAGAGCTGTCTGAGCCCCATAAGAGCAAAGATATTTGCAGTGATCACAATGTAGACATTTTCAGTAAGACCAAAGATTGCTGGGATTGAATCCAGCGCAAAGAGCAGATCAGTCATACCTAGGGCTAAGAGAGCAATAGTGAAGGGCTTGAGACCACGGGAACGTAGGAATTTAATGATGCGACTATCTTCCTGCTCTTCCTCCTTATGAGCGCTTTCCATAAAGAGTGAGACAGCTGTATAGATAAGAAAGCCGCCGAAGATGAAGAAGACCCACTCAAATTGTTCGATCGCTGCCTTACCTAGCGTGATCGCGATAATGCGAAGTACTAGGGCGATGAGAATTCCGATCAGGAGTGCTAACTGTTGCTTCTGCTTATCAATTTTAAGTCGCGTCAAGATGAGTACGAAGACAAAGAGGTTATCGAATGAGAGCGAATACTCAGTAAGCCAGCCTGCAAAAAATTCTTGTTGCTCTCTGGCGGTGAGCCATTGACTCAGGAAGAGACCGAATGCAACTGCTAAAGAAACATAAAAAACGCTCCACGCTGTCGCCTCCCGCATCGATGTATCTTTTTTACGGCGGGTAACTGCCCACGCAAAATCAAGTGCGATGATTACAAGCAAGGCGGTAATCGTAATAATCCAGTTAGTTGTGGAAATCGTTGCGACCTGTGTCATGTATTGAGCCTAACACTGGTGCGTTCTAGGGTAATTTAGCCACATGGCACCGATCGAACGGATCTCACTCGATGCCGCGTTTACGCAGGCGCTGGGATATCTCGAAGAACCTGCGAGTATTGCTCGAATAGTTCTCACTGGACGTCGTAGAAATATGCAGACGCTCACGCAACGGATAGATATTCGCCCCGTGATGATCAAAGAAGTGCTCCATTTTCAAGTGAGCACTAGCGATGGCAAGGCAGTGACTACTAAGAATTATCTCCCTGCAGACCTTCCAATTGCTGAGTACCTAAATGCAGGGTATTCAAATGTTCTTATTGAAGCGTTGCATGAGAGTTTCTCGCTTCAGATATCAAAGAAAGATGAGCCCTTGATCAGTATTAAGCCCGGTGCAGTGCAGATAGATCTCTCACATGATCGAAAGAAGTCTCGGTTATTAGATCCTGCCGATCCTTTCCTTCTCGAAGTGGGAATCACTGATGTACATGGCAAGGTCAAGCCATCAAAGATGGATAAGTACATGCAGGTCGAAGAATTTCTGCGATTGCTCACTCCAACTCTTAATCAAGGGATAGAGGCAGGTCACTTAAGTAAACCAACCGTTGATAAACCATTGACGATCGTTGATTTGGGCTGTGGCCATGCTTACCTCACCTTTGCCGCGCACCAATTTCTTAAGGCCCAAGGCATGAACATCAAGGTCGTTGGTATTGATATTCGCACCGTATCTCGTGATCGCAATAACGAGATCGCTAAGAAACTCGGCATCACAGATTCAATTGAGTTTTTAGCCGAAGAGATCTCAGAGACATCGCTGAAAAGAGCAGATGTCGCCATTGCGTTACATGCTTGTGATACCGCAACAGATGACGCCATCGCCTGGGCCCTTCGAACCGACGCCACGATGTTGATGATTGCACCGTGCTGTCACCATGACATTCAATCCCAGCTCACTGATTCACCCGAACCGTGGTCGCTGATTACACGATATGGAATTATGCGCGAGCGTCTAGCAGACTTGCTTACCGATGCATTTCGTATGCAGCTCTTAAAAGTACGAGGCTTTCGCGTTGAGGCGATCGAGTTTGTAGGTGGTGAACACACCCCACGAAATCTCATGATTCGAGCCGTGAAGACCAATGCTCCCGTTGATCCAATTGAGATAGCGCGATATGAAGAGATGACCTCAATCTGGAAGGTAAAGCCTGCACTCGCACGTCTTATCAACCCGTAGACTTAGGCCATGTCAAAGGTGCTCGCATCACTGCCGGTCGGTGAAAAAGTTGGTATTGCCTTCTCGGGAGGGCTAGATACCTCAGTTGCAGTTGCATGGATGCGCGCAAAAGGTGCGATCCCATGCACCTATACGGCAGATCTTGGCCAATACGACGAGTCTGATATCGATTCAGTACCGGTACGTGCAAAAGAGTATGGCGCAGAAATTTCACGCTTAGTTGATTGCAAGACCCCACTAGTCGAAGAAGGTTTAGCCGCACTCGCATGCGGAGCTTTTCATATTCGTTCGGGTGGAAAGCAATACTTCAATACAACTCCACTTGGTCGCGCAGTTACCGGCACACTTCTTGTAAGAGCAATGCTCAGTGACAAGGTAGATATTTGGGGCGACGGTTCGACCTATAAGGGAAATGACATCGAGCGTTTCTATCGTTATGGCCTTCTCGCAAATCCAAATCTCAAAATCTATAAGCCGTGGCTTGATGCGGATTTCGTCCGTGAACTTGGCGGACGCAAAGAGATGTCCGAGTGGCTTGTTGCAAATAACCTTCCCTACAGAGACAGCACCGAAAAGGCATATTCGACAGATGCCAACATTCTCGGCGCAACTCATGAAGCAAAGAATTTAGAAAGTCTTGACGCATCGATTGAAATCGTTGACCCGATTATGGGAGTTCGTTTCTGGGATGCATCCGTTTCAATTGCTAGCGAAGATGTAAAGATTGAATTTAGCCAGGGTCGCCCAGTTGCACTTAACGGTAAGCGCTTTGATGACGTCGTTGCGATGATGAATGAGGCCAACGCCATTGGCGGACGTCACGGTCTTGGAATGACAGACCAAATTGAAAATAGAATTATCGAAGCAAAGAGCCGTGGAATTTATGAAGCGCCAGGTATGGCCCTGCTCTTTATTGCTTACGAGCGTCTACTCTCTGCAATTCACAATGAAGATACGATCGCGAATTATCACGCTGAAGGAAGACGTCTAGGCCGACTTCTCTATGAAGGACGCTGGCTTGATCCGCAATCACTGATGCTCCGCGAATCACTTCAACGGTGGGTGGCATCTGCTGTCACAGGCGAAGTAACTCTGCGACTACGTCGTGGTGATGATTACTCCATCATTTCAACATCTGGCCCACATTTAAGTTATCACCCAGATAAATTATCGATGGAGCGCACCGAAGATGCAGCTTTCGGACCCACAGATCGCATCGGACAATTAACCATGCGGAATCTGGATATCGCCGATACTCGTGAAAAGCTTGAGATGTATCGCACCCAGGGGCAGCTCGGCCAGGGTGAATTCACCCTGATTCGCGAAATCGATAATAAATAGCCTCTATCAACAGTTAGGATTCGTTCATGAAAAAAGTTGCTCTCGTTCTAGCGTTCTCACTCGTTGGATTAACTGGCTGTTCAGAAATTGGAGATTCCATGTCATCAGATACTTTTGTTAAGGTCTCAGCTAATGCAGGTGAGGCTCCAAGTATTAGACCTCCAAGTGGCGATGCGCCCACTGAACTTATCACTCAAGATGTTATTGAAGGCACCGGAGCTACAGTGCTCGCAACTTCAACTCTCACAGTTCACTACACA
This sequence comes from Actinomycetota bacterium, assembly GCA_009702965.1. Classification (GTDB taxonomy): domain Bacteria; phylum Actinomycetota; class Actinomycetes; order Nanopelagicales; family Nanopelagicaceae; genus Planktophila. The sequence continues at coordinate 3,666 of WLHB01000037.1, forward strand.
CTGATGCAGTGGTCAGATGGCGCAATCCTCGAATCTTCATGGAGTACTGGAAACCCAGCAACATTCCCACTTGCCAATGTGATTGTGGGTTGGCAGCAAGGGTTGGTTGGGGCCAAAGTTGGAACACGTCGCCTCTTGGTTATCCCACCTGCACTTGGCTATGGACCAATGGCTGGTCACCCACTTGAGAATGAGACACTCATCTTTGCGGTCGACATCATTGCAGTTTCCTAAATCTTTTAGGAACTACTGTGGACAACATGTCGCTCCTACACGTTCTTGACCTTCTCTCTGTCTTCGTCTTTGCGCTAGTTGGTGCTCGCGTTGCAGCAGATAGAGGTCTTGATTACGGCGGAATAGCACTAGTTGCTATAGCGGCATCGGTTTCAGGCGGAACACTTCGCAATATTTTCCTCGGCCTTAAGCCAATCCTGATCACAGATGTCTGGGTAATCACGAGCGTGGTTGCAGCCGTTGGAATCACTTTGAGTGTTCGACGGGTGACTCGAATAGGTAAGACCTTATTGATTATGGACACTCTCGGGTTAGCCATTGCTACCGCATCGGGAGTTCAACTAGCGCATAACCTCAATAGCCCTTGGTTTGCAACAATTATTCTTGGTGTGATCACAGCGATCACTGGGGGATTGCTACGCGATCTACTCTGCCAACTTGAACCAGTCCTGCTCCATCGAGAAACAATTGCAACTTCATCGCTCTGCGGTGCAGCAGCCTTTGTTCTTCTCATTGAACTAGATGTTGTCGTCACTGCTGCGACAATCACCGCTGGAATCGTTGTTGCTTTAGTTCGGGCACTTTCCATTCAATTTGATCTCAATCTTCCAAAATTCAAGGCAGGCAGCAAGTGATTCGCCCAGCCCGTATAGAAGACACCGCTGAAATCCTAGCCATGATTTACGAATTAGCGGTCTATGAGAAAGCGCCCGATGAAGCCAAGGCAACTGCTGAGCAGATCCACCAATCTTTCTTTAGCGATAACCCGAAAGTTTTCTGTGAGATTGTTGAAGTAGAAGGAAAAATCGCAGGGTTTGCTATCTGGTTCTTAAACTATTCCACGTGGCAGGGCTTGCACGGCATCTATCTTGAAGATCTCTTTATTAGACCTGAATATCGTAAGCGTGGATATGGCAAGGATTTATTGAAACACCTTGCAGGAATCTGTAAAGAGCGCGGATATGGTCGTTTTCAATGGTGGGTGCTTGATTGGAATACTTCGGCGATCGATTTCTACACTTCACTCGGTGCAAAGGCTATGGATGAATGGACTGTCTACCGAGTCTCTGGCAAAGAGCTTGATGAATTAGCTCTTGAGGATCGCTAGCGCAACCGAAAAATCTCTCTCAAAGACCATGAGTGAGGGACCTTGTAAGGTCTGAGTCAACGTTGCTTTGATATTTGAATCTTTTAACTTCAATAACGCCATCTCAGCTTCAATGTAACTTCCTGGAGTAGGCAGAGCCTTAAGTAGGCCGTACTCATCTTTCTTGCCGGCGTTGATGGGAGTAACAATCATCTTCTTATTCGATGAGTAAGCCCACTTTAGGAAAAAGATCAATATTCCAACGGCGGCAAAGCCACCAAAGGACGAGAGAAAGAGGGCGTTATCAATACCGCCTAGCATTGTGAAACCCTCACGCGTTAATCACTCCGGTTGCTAGAAGAATCAAGATCAGCGTACCGAGAGCGATTCGATAGACAATAAATGGCATGAAACTTCTCGTAGCAATAAATTTCATCAACCATGCAATCACCACGTATCCGACGATAAAGGCAACCAGCGTCGCACCAAAAGTTTCAATCAGTGTGTATGGCGCATTGTTATCGCCGTCACTGATTGCACCCTGTAGTTCATAAAATCCACTACCGAAAACGGCTGGGACCGCTAATAAGAATGAATAACGCAGCGCACTCTCGCGCGTATAACCAAGGGTTCGACCCATCGCAATTGTGGCACCTGATCTAGATACGCCAGGGACGAGGGCAAGTGCTTGTGCAAATCCGTAGGCCAAGCCATGGCCACTGGATAGCGTAGAAATATCACGCTGACTTTTCCCAAATCTATCTGCGATTCCAAGAACAATGCCGAAGACAATCATCACGATCGCAATAAGCCACAGGGATCTAAATGTGTTTCGAATATTCTCTTGAAACAGATACCCGAGAATAACAATTGGCAATGAGCCAAGAATAATGAGCCAGCCAAGACGTACATCCTGCGCTGATTCTTCTATCCTGGATCTACGTAGTAGAACGCGATTAATCCACGCCGAGGCAATCCGCATGATGTCGCGACGGAAATAAATGAGGACTGCCAACTCAGTTCCAATTTGAGTAATGGCGGTAAATGTGGCGCCAGGATCACTAGCACTCGGGAGAAACTCTCCGGTGATGCGAAGGTGGGCACTAGATGAGATTGGTAGAAACTCAGTCAACCCTTGGATCAAACCAAGAAACAGCGCCTCAAACATGCGCTAAGTATGACATCAACCTTGAACATGAGGTCAGCGCCGTTCAATCACATTCCTACTGGATAATGATAGTTTTCGTCTGCTAGCAGAGAGATTGAGGATGCCGACGATGGATAAAGATCGTGAAGATGCAGGACACGAGTATTTTTCCCAACTCTATGGCGCAACCTCGGTAGAGGGAGAACCTCAACAAACAATTTTTGATAAATGGCGTGACAGGTTTCTTGTAAATACTTACCGCAAGTACAGCACAAGTAAACTTTCTGATTCTGATGTTCTCGACGTCGGGTGTGGCTATGGCTGGCTTCTAGATGCCTTCGAAGGCGCACACACTCTTTGTGGTGTTGACATCGCGCATCACGCAGTTGAGGTTGCAGCTAAGAGAAAACCAAACAGATTTTTCAAACAAGGCGATCTTCACGAACCCAGTCCGTTTAGTGAAAAATTTGATCTGATTTTGGCAATCAACATTATTGAACATCTATCAGATCCAGAAGCAGGAATACGCTCAATCAGAGATTCGGCAAAACAGGGAGCGATCGTTCTCGTGCATATGCCCACTATTTCGAATTGGCTCACTCGCTGGGAATACTCCAAGCTCTACGATTCAGACCCAACGCATATCTACCGACCTTCAGGTAAAACGGTACGCAAATTATTTGAGGCAGATGGCTTTGAAACTCTACGAGATTCTTACCTGCCACACTTCCCAGCATTTCTCACAAAGGTGTGGCCGATTCATCCGGCATACCTTGCAGTCTTTAGAAAGAGTCACTAAACCCTTTTCGTATAGACCTCTATTGCTTGAGCACCATAGTTGATTGTCCTTGAATAGTGATAGTTTTAGTATTCAAAGTTTCAATCGTTTTGGTTCCAGCGAGAGCACCTTTAACGAGAACTGACCACTTCGACTTGGTAGGCAAAGTCAAAGTCGCAGTTCCAGGATTCGGATTGTGAATAACCAGAATTGTTTTGGCGGAATCTTTCACAGCAGCGCCTTTAATCGTGTAGGCGATTACCTCATTCGTTGTTGGAATGAATTTGAGGTTCGCCTTGATTTGAGCGGTTGTGCTCATACGGAAGGCTGGATGCGCTTTACGTAGCGCGATCAGTCCTTGGAAGTACTTAGTGGTGCTTACATACTTACTCTTAGTTGACCACTTAAGTGAGTTAACTTCATCGCTGGACTTGTAGCTATTTTCATCACCACCCTTAGAACGTAGGAACTCTTGCCCTGCATGTATAAACGGCACACCCTGCGACAGAAGTGCCACCGACGATGCGAAGTGGCTTAACTGAATAACCCCTGCTGGCGTCACACCTTTCACACTCGATGTGATCTTGTCTGCAAGTGTCATATTGTCATGAGATTCAACATAATTCACCGATTGTCCTGGCGCTAAGGCGCTCCATTTTGCAAGAAAGGAATCACTGTATTGAGTGTTTCCAACGATGCCTACAACAACATCAGATCGAGAAGTGAGCTTTCCTGTTGCCCAGCCAGGATCAGCTGGATTAAAGACTGAACCTTTAAGTCCATCGCGAATCTGATCGTTAAAGACAGCAACATTGTTGAGCTTTGAGATGTTCTTCTGGGTGGCACGAATCTCTGCAGGGTGGGTGCCCATATCCCAACCTTCTCCAATAATGATAATTGTTGGATCGATCTTCTTGAGTTCGGCGCTGACTTCGTTGATCGTTTGAATATCCATAAGGCCCATGAGATCGATTCGGAATCCATCGAAGTTGTATTCGCTCGCCCAGTACTTAAAGGAATCAACAATGAATTTGCGAACCATTGGACGTTCTGAAGCGACATCATTACCAACGCCGCTTGCGTTGGTGAGGCTGCCAGATTCATCAGTTCTAAACCAATAACC
>WLHB01000038.1 GCA_009702965.1 Actinomycetota bacterium
AATTCAAGACGTACATCATGGCTTGCTGTTGCCTCTGCAAATTTCTTTAGCGCATCACTTGCAGCGCCTTCAATCTTCTGTGGTACTTGCACATCAATTGTTGCCAACAAATCACCAACGACAGAACCTTTTTTAATTCCGCGGCCCTTAACGCGAAGTGTGCGTCCATTGGGAGTTCCTGGTGCTAAACGAACGGTTACCTCTTCACCATCGAGTGTGGGTACTTTTATATCTGCGCCAAGTGTTGCCTCAACAAATGTGACGGGAAGAGTGAGAAGTAAGTTCTCAGCCTTTCGAGAGAAAACTGAATGTGGTTTCACGTGAAGTTGAATAAAGAGATCACCGGGACCGGCTTCACCTGGTGCACCTTTTCCTTTTACGCGAATCTTTGCTCCATCGTTAACGCCGGCAGGAACGCGCGCGCTAATCTTCTGTGGCTTTCCACCATCTGTAGAGAGTGTGAGTTCTAGCGTTGTACCAAAGACTGATTCTTTAAATGTGATTGTTGCTTCGGTCTGTAGGTCCTGACCTTTACGTGGTCCACGTCGTATTCCACCGCCACCAAATAAATTAGCGAAGATGTCATTTGATGATCCACCCGCAAAGAGATCAGAGAAATCACCGCCGCCACCATGGCCACCCATCGGTGCGCGGAATCCTCCACGCTCAAAGAGTGAGCGGGCTTCATCGTATTCAGCGCGCTTTTTTGAATCAGAGAGGATGTCGTAAGCCTCAGAGACCGCCTTAAATTTCTCTTCTAGAGCGCTATCGCCCTTTGTTTTATCAGGGTGTAGCTCGCGCGCCAAAGAACGGTACTTCTTCTTGATTTCATCAGCGCCGGCTTTCTTATCGACGCCGAGAATCGCGTAGAAGTCCTTCTCGTAGAGATCTTTGGCAGCCATGAACTATTCGCTGACTGGTGTTTCTTGCGGATCGGTCACACCCACACGTGCGGGGCGAAGAATGCGGTCTTTGAATTTGTAACCTGGTTGCAAGATCTTTGTTGCAGTTGATGTTGTGACATCGGCAGAGGTGTCATGCAAGAGCGCTTCATGGATTTGTGGGTCGAAGGCATCACCTTCGGTACCATATTTTGATAACCCAATGCGCTCTGTTGCAGATGCAATGTGATCTGCAACCGCTTTAAAGCCACCAGTTAACTCACCATGTGATTCAGCGCGTTCAATGTCATCGAGTACGGGAAGTAATTCGATGAGCACAGAGCTCACTGCAAGTTCATGAGCAAGTGAACGATCGCGCTCTACTCGCTTTTTGTAATTTGCATACTCAGCTTGGACTCGTTGAAGGTCAGCAGTGAGTGCGCTCACCGGGTCAGTTTCCTGACCCGGCTCTGCGACTACATCAGTTATTTCTTCAAGGGTTTCATTACTTTCCATCGAAGTTTCACTCTCTGTATTCATATCATTAACACCAATATCGCCACTCGGCATTTTTATGCCTCGTTATCAATAACTTCAGCATCCTCAACGCCATCTTCAGTCGCGTTCTCTGCAGCAGCGCCTGCAGCTGCATACATCAACGCACCTAGTGCTTGAGAAAGTGTTGAGACCTTTTCGGTGTTTGTCTTAATTGACTCGAAGTTAGCGCCACCGAGTGAAGTCTTAAGTTCGGCAAGTGCTGCCTCAACTTCATTCTTCTTCTCAAGTGCTTCACCCTCTGTGAACTTATCTGCATTATCTGCAATGAACTTCTCGGTCTGGTAGACAAGTGAGTCTCCGGTGTTACGGATCTCTGCCTCTTCCTTACGCGCCTTATCTTCTTCGGCGTGGGCTTCAGCATCTGCCATCATGCGATCGATCTCATCCTTTGAAAGTGCTGAACCACCACTGATTGTGACGCTCTGCTCTTTCCCTGTTGCAAGATCTTTCGCCGACACGTGGACGATTCCGTTTGCATCGATATCAAATGTCACCTCAACCTGTGGAACTCCACGTGGTGCTGGTGCAATACCGGAGAGTTCGAACATGCCTAATTTCTTGTTGTAGGCAGCCATTTCACGCTCACCTTGATAGACCTGAATCTGCACCGCTGGCTGATTGTCATCAGCTGTTGTGAAGATTTCGCTGCGCTTTGTAGGAATAGTTGTGTTGCGCTCGATCATGCGCGTCATCACGCCACCCTTAGTTTCGATTCCAAGAGTAAGCGGTGTGACGTCAAGGAGAAGAACATCTTTTACTTCACCCTTGAGAACACCGGCTTGTAAGGATGCGCCAACTGCAACAACCTCATCAGGGTTTACACCCTTATTTGGTTCTTTACCGCCGGTGAGATCGCGAACAAGATCTACAACTGCTGGCATACGGGTTGATCCACCAACAAGTACGACGCTCTTGATCTTTGAAATAGAGATTCCTGAGTCTTTAAGAACTTGCTGGAATGGCTTCTTGCAACGATCGAGCAAATCAGATGTGAGTTGCTGGAATTGTGCGCGCGTAATTGTTTCGTCAAGGAACAATGGATTCTTCTCAGCATCTACTGTGATGTAAGGAAGGTTGACTGCAGCTTGCTGTGAAGATGAGAGTTCAATCTTTGCCTTCTCTGCTGCTTCACGAATGCGCTGCATCGCCATCTTATCTTTTGTGAGATCGATGCCGTTCTTTGATCCAAATGTTTGTACGAGGTAATCAACAAGTGCTTGATCCCAATCATCGCCACCGAGGTGGTTATCTCCGGCGGTTGCTTTTACTTCAACAACTCCGTCACCGATTTCAAGAAGTGAAACGTCAAATGTTCCGCCACCTAAGTCAAAGACAAGAATTGTCTGCTCTTGATCAGCCTTATCTAAACCATATGCAAGTGCTGCTGCAGTTGGCTCGTTGATAATGCGAAGAACATTAAGACCTGCAATTTCGCCGGCTTCTTTTGTTGCTTGACGTTCTGCATCAGAGAAGTACGCAGGAACGGTGATGACAGCATCTGTCACGGTTTCACCAAGATATGCCTCGGCATCGCGCTTAAGTTTCTGCAAGATACGGGCAGAGATTTCCTGCGGTGTGTACTTCTTTCCATCAATATCAATGGTCCAGTTGGTGCCCATGTGGCGCTTGACCGAACGGATGGTGCGCTCAACGTTTGTTACTGATTGGCGCTTGGCCACCTCTCCCACGAGGACCTCGCCATTTTTGGCAAAGGCGACGATCGATGGGGTGGTGCGAGCGCCTTCAGCGTTGGCGATAACCGTTGCTTCGCCGCCTTCAAGGACGCTGACGCAGCTATTTGTAGTTCCGAGGTCGATTCCGACTGCTCTAGCCATTTAATTACTCCTTTTCAAATACCACTCGAGCTCACGATTGAGGTCGAGGCTGTTAAACCTGAGTCCATCTTACCCAAGAGATTGAGTCGATGCGACTCAGGTTTACATGGGGTAGAACATCACCGTCGCCCCGAATATTCCCACCCCAACTATTGGTAGGCGGAGGGATAACCTAACGCCCATGACGACCCTCCAGATTGCTGCAGCCTCTCTTGCCTACGGGCTCACAATCTTTGCATTGATTTTCCTGGCCACCCGAGTGCGAGCACTCATCGCGATCTTTAAAGCTGGCCAGCCTGATCCGACTAGAAATAATGACAAGGGTGCTCGTCTTCGACATATGTTGGTTGAAGTTCTTGGCCACACCAAGATGCTTAATTTTACCGCCACCGGAATTGCACACTGGTTTGTGATGATCGGCTTCGGCGCACTCTTTGGAACTTTAGTTACGGCATATGGTCAATTAATTTCTTCGAGTTTTGCACTTCCACTCATCGGGCACTTTATTCCTTACGAATTTCTCTCAGAACTTATTGCATGGCTTACTGGAATCGGAATCGTGACACTTATTGGTATTCGCCAAGTGACACGTTTGCGCTCTGAACGCGCGAACCGCTTCTCTGGTTCTGGAATGGGTAAGGCGTATTACGTCGAAATTACAATTCTTATCATCGTCTTCGCAGTCATCGCACTTCGCGGTTTAGAGGGAGCGCTGGCTGGAGAAGAGTCATGGAACTGGCATTACGCGCTGTCGTGGCCAGCAGTTGTCGCATTTAGCGGTCTATCGACTGCAACGTTAGAAAATCTCATTGTTATCGTTGCAGCGATCAAGATTGTTACATCGATGCTCTGGTTTGTTGTTATTGCTAGCAATCTCACTATGGGTATTGCTTGGCACCGCTTCTTGGCATTTTTCAATATCTTCTACAAGCGCAATAGCGATGGCAGTAACTCACTCGGTGCGCTGCCAGAAATGTTGTCACACGGTAAGCCGATTGATTTTGAAGATCCAAAGGAAGATGATGTCTTTGGTTTAGGTACACGAGCAGATATCTCTTGGAAGGGTCTGCTTGATATGTCTACCTGTACCGAGTGCGGGCGTTGCCAATCACAATGTCCTGCGTGGCATACAGATAAGCCGCTCTCACCAAAGCTTTTGATTATGGCAATGCGCGATCACGCAATGACAAAGGTTGTTGAAAATGAAGCTATTGTTGGTGAAAACGCCCCTATTTCATTAGATGTTCTCTGGTCCTGTACAACATGTGGTGCGTGCGTTGAAGAGTGCCCAGTTGATATCGAACATGTTGATCACATTGTTAATATGCGTAGATTCCAAGTACTTGTCGAATCAGAATTTCCAACTGAACTTGGTGCAACGTTTAGAAATCTTGAGAAGACTGGAAACCCATGGGGTGCCAATCGCGCAGATCGCGAAGGGTGGATCGCTGAATGTGATTTCCCAGTGCGACTTGTTGAAGGTGAACTTCCGGCAGAGGTTGAATATTTGTTCTGGGTTGGCTGCGCGGGTGCCTATGAAGAGCGTGCAAAGAAAACAACAAAAGCTGTGGCAGAACTTCTACATATGGCAGGGGTTAACTTTGCAGTTCTAGGAAAGCGCGAGACATGTACCGGTGATGCTCCACGTCGAGCAGGTAATGAATTCCTTTATCAAATTCTTGCGCGCGAAAATATCGAAACATTTAAAGAGACCTTCGGTGATCGCCCTAAGGGTAAGAAGAAAGTTGTTGTCACCTGTCCGCATTGCTTTACAACAATCGGTCGCGACTATGCACAAAGTGGATATGAACTTGAGATGTTGCACCATACGCAACTGCTCAACACGCTAGTGCGTGAAGGTCGCCTTAAGACGAGCCCACATAAAGCGGATCAGAAGATTACATTCCATGATCCTTGTTATTTGGGTCGCCACAATCAAATTTATGCACCCCCTCGTGAACTTCTTGAAGCATCTGGTTGTGACATTGAAGAGATGCCACGAAATCAAGAGCGCTCATTTTGTTGTGGCGGTGGTGGATCGCGTATGTGGATGGAAGAAAAACTTGGTACACGTATCAATCTCAATCGCGTTGATGAAGCAATTGCTACCGGCGTTGCCGAAGTTGCAGTTGGTTGCCCGTTCTGTCGCATCATGATTGGCGATGGAATGACGGCGCGAGAATCAGATGTTGAGGTCCTCGATGTCGCTCAGGTTCTGCTGCGCAATATGAAGAGCTAAATTACACTCGTGTAATTCATCCACACCTGTGGGTTACTTGTGGATAAGTATCTTGGTGATCGCGGCTCCGCCGATAAGCCCGCCTACATGGGCCCGCCAGTCGATTCCAGGGATGGTAAATCCGATCGCAAGGTTAATTCCGACGGTGATCAGGACTGCCTGCATACCGACGCCGTAGCGCCTGCCCATCACCAGAATTGAGCCAAAGAGGCCAAAGACCGCCCCTGATACACCGATTGAATATCCATCCAAAGGTAAGAAGTAGGCCGAGGTCAGCGAACCTGCAAGGAGTGAGACGAAGAAGATAATTAAGAATTTGGTTCTGCCCAAGAATTCTTCGATCTGACTGCCGAGTGAATGTAACGCCAACATATTAAAAGCTAGGTGATAAGGAATATCACTGAGCTGATCATGCATCAGGGCAACAGTGAGGAGGCGATACCACTGACCATAAGCCTGCATCTCTGCAAGTGGTGGCAGATAAAAGTTGTTAATTATTTGTGGGTCAATTTTTTGCCAGAGGAAAAACCCACAAATAATTGTGATCAGGCCTACAGTCGATGAACGATAAGCCTTCACAGTAATTTACTTATGCAACAGTGACGCTATTAATTACAACATCTTTCACTGGCTTATCTCCTGCACCAGTTTCTGTAGTTGCAATTGCATCAACAACGGCTTGGCTAGCAGCATCTTTTACTTCACCAAAGATTGTGTGCTTACGGGTTAAGTGTGGTGTTGGTCCAACAGTAATAAAGAATTGTGAACCATTTGTATTTGGTCCTGAGTTGGCCATTGCTAAAAGATAAGGGCGATCGAATACAAGCTCGCCATGGAATTCGTCTTCAAATTTATATCCTGGATCTCCGGTGCCATTACGTTTTGGGCATCCGCCCTGAATCATAAATCCTTCAATGACACGGTGAAAAATGAGCCCGTCATAGAAGTTGCCCGTCTTTTTGGCACCCGTAGAGAAATCTTTGTACTCCTTGGTGCCAGTTGCTAGACCTACAAAGTTAGCGACCGTCTTTGGTGCTTGGAACTCGAACATTTCGATAACAATGTCGCCGAGGTTTGTGTGCAAAGTTGCGGTTGTCATGACTTCTACCAATCTTTAGGGTGGCTATGGAGTTCGCTTAGATTACACGAGATGCAGGGGAGCTAAAACTCAAGGATTACACCAATTGCATCTGCTGGGATCTATTGAATCTGCGATTGGTTCACCTTCAATAGTGTGATCACACCGCACACATCCGTACAGGTGCGCACGAACTGCTGAATCTGATTCTTCGCCACATTCGCTGCATGACAACCCAAATAGTGGTTGAACCGCGCTCCACCCCGGGCTCTGGCATTGCGGACATAGCGTTGCAATTTTTGAGGCTAAACGCTCTGCTGTTCTCTTTATATTCTCTGCCCTGCTCGGTGAACAATGGGCCCGTAAATCAGATTCAATAATTATTGGATCTATCTTTAACGCTTGCGCCTTCTCGATCGCCGCGTTTAGCTCTTCTCTTGTTTTAATCGCTTTACCAACCACTTGGTTGTATCCGTACTCACTTCGAACTATCAATTGATGATGCGGGAAGTCAGATTTGGCGAGAAATGCTTCCAGATCTAATCCAGTTTTATAAGTTATTTGGTGCGCGGTGATATCGAAAGATTTGTAGTGCTCAACAATTTCAAGATTGTTTACTGTGTCGATGAAAACAATTGTTTCTGTATCTGAAGTAATTAATCCTATCTGCGGATCAGCACCGATCGATCCCT
>WLHB01000039.1 GCA_009702965.1 Actinomycetota bacterium
ATCCGTGCAGCAGCGAACCTCCAGTGAAAATACCTGCGGGGTTTCCTGATCCGTTATGTAGAACATATGAAAGATGGGTGAATGTGTGGCCAGGGGTATGGAGAGCCTTGATGCCGAAGGTACCGATTGCGAACTCATCCAAATCGTGCGCTGCGGTACGTTTAAATTCGACTGGATCTTCGGCACTGGTTATGTAAGTCGCTTGGTGATTCTGCGCAAGAACTAACCCACCGCTGACATAGTCATTGTGCATATGAGTTTCAACTACTGCGCCAAGGGCCAAGTTGTTATCGGTGAGCACTTGATCAACACGATCGATATCGCGTTGAGGGTCTACCACCAACGCTGTCGTTCCATCGTGGGCGATATACCCACGATCTCCAAGAGTGGGTGTATCTAAGCTGATGACAGTTATTGACACTTTGTGCTCCAATTTTTCTTAATCCTAGCATACCCCAGGGGGTATCCGTCAAAGCGCTAGGTTAGGCTGGGCAACTGAGCAAAGGGTGGACAATGAAGACAGTACTTCTGACAGGCGCAGGCGGATATATCGGTAAGCACGTTGCACTTCAACTTCTCAATAAGGGTTATGCCGTAAGGGCCTCAGTCCGAGACTTGAAGAGGTCTGAAGAGATCAGAGCTGCAATCACACCTCATCTTGCTTCAGGGATAGATCTTCAGGCAGTTCTTACCTTTGTTATATTGGATTTAGAGAAAGATGCTGGGTGGGATCAGGCGCTGGCTGGTGTTGATGTACTAATGCATACCGCATCACCATTTCCTATCGCCTCCCCAGAAAATGAAGATGACATTATTCGTCCAGCCGTTGATGGAACGCTGCGTGCATTACGTGCGGCAAAGAAAGCTGGAGTAAAGCGTGTGGTTCTTACATCGTCTGTGGCTGCAGTTTATGGAAATGATCTTCCTACTGGGGTGAGCGAATTTGATGAGACGATGTGGACAGATGTAACCCATCCCGTTGGCCGAGTCGCTTACACAAAATCAAAAACATTAGCTGAAAAAGCTGCCTGGGATTTCATAAAGTCAGAGGCTAGCGATATTGCCTTAACAACGATAAATCCGGTTCTAGTTTTAGGCGCTCCACTTGATCGCAATTTTGGCTCTTCGATATCTGTTGTCGAACGAGTGCTGAAAGGCAAGGATCCGATGTTGCCAGATTTGCGTTTTGGAATTGTCGATGTGAAAGATGTAGCAAAGATGCATGTGGATTGCATTGATGTTCAGTCAACCTACGGTGAGCGAATCCTGGCATCAGCACAGACACTTTCTTTCGTTGATATTGCAAAGATCATTAAGTCGGCATATCCGGATAGCAAAACCAAGACTGGGAAAGCACCGACTTTCTTGATCAATATTCTTGCCAAATTTGATGGTGATATTAGGGCGATTCTTCCTTTATTGGGAAAGCCCATGTTGGTCAGCAATAAGAAGGCAAAATCACTCCTTGGAATGACTTTCATTTCAGCCGAGACCTCAGTGAAAGATTCAGCAGCATTCTTAATCAAGAACCGACTTTCCAAGTGATTCAGGGTTCCTCTGATTCGTGCTAGATCGAATCGACATGCTTAGGTACAACTAGTTATGACAAATGCAACCGAAATGCGAAATATCTGTCGAAAAATAGCAAGGATTGATCCAGCTTTTGTGCCCGCAATTAAGGACTTACCGCCCTGTAAATTTGGGTTAGAAAAACCTAGAATCACAAGTTACCAATCCCTGATTCGCTCTGTGATAGCCCAACAAGTGAGCACTAGCGCTGCTCGTACCATTACAGGCCGACTAGAAACCAAATGTGGTGGATCGATAACTGCCACCAAGATTGGAGCACTCTCATTAATCGAGTTGCAATCTGTTGGGCTAACAGGTGCAAAAGTGCGCACGATCAGTGAAATTACAGAGGCATCTTTGACTGGTGCAATAAACCTAAGCAGCATCTCTAAAAGATCTGATGCTGAGATTATTCAAGAACTTACTCAGTTTTTCGGAATTGGGCGATGGACTGCAGAGATGTTTCTAATTTTCCATTTAGGGCGACTAGACATCTGGCCAGTTGACGATCTTGCAGTGAGGCGTGGTTGGGATTATTTGCATGATAATTCTGAGCCAATCAAGCCAAACGCTCTTGATGCATTGGGGGAACCATTTACCGGAATGCGAAGCGTTGTGGCTTGGTATTGTTGGAGAGCGTCATGAGAGTTAGAAGAAGATGCTAGAAATGATCTCGTTGGGGACACGCTTTCATTGAACTTGCGGAGTAGGTGCCCGACACATACGATTTGCCCTAATTAAGGGGAGTACCTAGATACAGCTACCTCGTCAATACGGCCTAAAAACCCGGGGCGCTGGCCGACTTGTCGGTTAGGAAGACCTTGACCGCATTCTCAATCCATGTCGAGTCAAGGAGTTTTTGCTATGCAAGCTGTGCAATCAGTGCAATCGATGGACGTTTCTTTATTGATTTGGGCCCTCACGGTAGGTGCAATTTTGGCGTTGGTCGCCGTTGACTTGTTTACAGTCAGCTCTCATCCGCACCTCGTAAAGTTTAAGGAAGCAACCGCCTGGTCAATCTTCTACATTGGTATTGCGCTCCTATTTGGTGTGTGGATCTGGAGCGAATACGGTTCTGCATTTGGTACTCAGTACTTCGGCGCCTACCTCGTTGAAAAATCTCTCTCCGTCGATAACCTCTTTATCTTTGTCATTATCCTTGCCCAGTTTGCCGTGCCACCGATCTACCATCAGCGCGTTCTGCTCTTTGGTGTGATTCTCGCGCTGGTATTGCGTTCGATCTTTATCGCTCTTGGTGCTGCGGCACTTGCAGCCTTTGCATTCACCTTTGTTCTCTTCGGTGCAATTTTGATCTGGACCGGAATCGGCTTATTCAGACACTGGGATGAAGATCCAGATCCGAACGACAACGTACTAGTCCGCACCGTTCGTAAGCGAATTGCGATGGTGGACGAGTATCACGGAACAAAGATGTTCATCAAGTTAGATGGAAAGCGATTTGCAACTCCGATGTTCATGGTGATGATTGCCATCGCAACGACCGATCTGCTCTTCGCGCTTGATTCAATTCCAGCTACTTTTGGAATCACATCAGAGCCATACTTGGTCTTTGCAGCAAATGCCTTTGCCTTGCTTGGTTTGCGAGCTTTGTACTTCCTTATCAAGGGGCTTTTGGATCGATTGGTCTACCTCTCACTGGGACTTTCAGTCATCCTGATTTTCATCGGCGTTAAGTTGATTTGGAATTATGTCTATTATGAGGAGTTCATCGAAATTCCTAAAATCCAAACTAACGTAAGCCTTCTTGTCATTGTCGTGATTCTTGCAATCACAACAGTTCTCAGCTTGATCAAGAGCTCAAAGAACCCAGATATGAAGGCGACGGCCGGACGTATGGGAGATCCTTTGCATGACGATAAAGATCCCAAGAAGTTGGCCAAAGATAAGCCAGAATAGGCTTTATGCGTGGATCGTTAGCACTCGTCGGATCTGGTGAGTATCTGCCTGCAATGGCAGAGTTTGAGAAATCACTGATCGAAGATGGCGAGGCTAACGGTCACCGCGCGCGTTACATTCAGATTCCTACCGCTGCCGGTCAGGAAAGTATTGAAAGAATCGAGTTTTGGAAAGAATTAGGTGCTACCCAGGCCGAACGTCTCGATGCCGAACAGGTTTTCTTACCAATCTACTCTCGGGAAGATGCATTTAATCCAGAGTTCGTAGAAGAGATTGCAGGTAGCGCTCTCGTTTATATGTCAGGTGGGGATCCTCATCATCTTTCCCAGACGCTCATCGATACACCTGTGTGGCAAGCAATTCTGAAGAATTGGGATGCTGGTGGTTCGCTGGCCGGATGTAGCGCTGGTGCAATGGTGATGAGCAGTCATATCCCAAACTTTCGATTTACAAAGAAGCCTCCAACTCAAGGTCTTGAAATCATTGATGGAATCAGAGTAATCCCACACTTCAATAAGTTCTTTAAGTGGATTCCAGATAGCGCCGCAAAAGTCTTGTTGCATGCACCGGATGGAACAATTCTTCTAGGAATCGATGAATTGACGGCGCTCGTACGGCGAACGGGCACAACGAGTTGGAAAGTGCAGGGTGAGCAATTAGTTCACATTGTCAGTGGCCTACCGCAAGCTCAATTCAAAGATGGCGACGAACTTACTTTATCTCTTTAAGTCGAGCAGCAATCATTGATTGAATCAGTTTTGTATCGACCACCCAATCATTAGGGATTGCGATGGTTTTCTTTGTCACTCTTACGCCATCGATTTTCTCAAATTTAGCTCCGAAGTTTTTAAGTACATCACCCCAAGGCGCTATTGAGATGTGATTGGCGGAAACCGAGGCTCCAAATACATACTCTGTGCCACTCTTAAGCATTGGTTGATTCCATGCAATCACAAGTTCAAGGTCGGGATACTTAGACGTAATCACCTTGATAATCTCTTTCACTTTTTTAGCTTGCTGTGGATCAATGCTCTTGAAATACGCAGCAGGTGATGCATGACGCTTAGCCGATAGCGAGCCTCGCGAATACATCACGAGCGCATTGGCATGAGCTTGGCTGAAGCCGTAATTCTCACGAAGATAAGCAATCTGTTCGGGATACTTTTTCCCGTCGAGCTTTTTCATGATGGCAAACCAGTACGCCATCTTCTCGCCATACTTTTTCTCTATGGAAGGGAAGTGTTTTTCACGATCACCTTCTGAAACGCTCATGGGGTGATTCTATAACAGCCTCAAATAGCGAATTCGGATTGACCTAGTTAGACTCAAGATCTGCACTTACCAGCCATAGTCGGGAGATCAGCAATGCAAGATTCAGCAAAATGTCCAGTAGCCCACGGTGCGCTAACGCAAGTTGGTGACACGAATACGCATTGGTGGCCGAAGGCGCTCAACCTCGACATCTTGCATCAGCATGATCGCAAGACAAATCCACTTGGCGAAAACTTTGATTATTCAAAAGAGCTAAAAAAACTTGATATAGCAGCGCTGAAGAAAGATATGCATGCGTTGATGACAGATAGCCAAGCATGGTGGCCTGCAGACTGGGGTCACTACGGCGGATTAATGATTCGAATGGCCTGGCATTCAGCAGGTTCATATCGAACAGCAGATGGTCGCGGCGGCGCTGGAACAGGTAACCAAAGATTTGCACCATTGAACTCATGGCCAGATAACGTCAACCTTGATAAGGCACGCAGACTGTTATGGCCGGTTAAGAAAAAGTACGGAAACCAAGTCAGCTGGGCAGACCTAATGATTCTGGCAGGAACGATCGCATACGAATCAATGGGCTTGAAGACATTTGGTTTTGCATTTGGACGCCCAGATATCTGGCATCCAGAGCAAGATATTTATTGGGGCTCAGAGAGTGAATTCCTTGCACCAAGTGAAGGACGCTATTCAGATCTCAATGATGCCTCAACGCTAGAAAATCCACTTGCTGCAGTGCACATGGGACTTATCTATGTAAATCCAGAAGGTGTTAATGGCCAACCAGATCCATTACGAACTGCCGCTCATGTTCGTGAAACATTTGCTCGTATGGCGATGAACGATGAAGAGACCGTCGCACTTACTGCGGGTGGCCACACAGTTGGTAAGGCACACGGAAACGGCAAGGCATCAAACCTTGGTCCAGCTCCAGAAGGTGCTGATATTGCAGAAGGCGGTCTAGGGTGGATGAATCACGGCACGCGCGCAATTGGTCGCGATACTGTTTCAAGTGGAATCGAAGGTGCCTGGACAACTCATCCAACACAATGGGATAACGGTTACTTCCATCTTCTACTTGGTTACGAGTGGGAGTTAAAGAAGTCTCCAGCAGGTGCTCACCAATGGGAGCCAATCAACATCAAGGAAGAAGATAAGCCTGTAGATGTTGAAGATCCATCCATTCGCTACAACCCAATGATGACTGATGCCGATATGGCAATGAAGATAGATCCGATCTATCGCGAAATTTCAGAGAAGTTCTATGCAAACCCTGCATACTTTGATGAAGTCTTTGCACGCGCGTGGTTTAAGTTAACGCACCGCGATATGGGACCAAAGGTTCGCTACATCGGACCAGATGTTCCGGCAGAAGATTTGATCTGGCAGGATCCAATTCCTGCAGGGAATAAGAGCTACAACGTTGCTGATGTGAAGGCAAAGATTGAGGCACTTAATCTTCCGGTGGCAGATCTGGTTGCAACAGCGTGGGATAGCGCTCGCACCTATCGCGGTTCAGATATGCGTGGTGGCGCAAATGGTGCTCGCATTCGTCTTGCACCACAGAAAGATTGGGAAGGTAACGAACCTGCACGCCTTACACGCGTACTTGCAGCCCTGACACCAATTGCAACTGCAACAGGTGCCAGCCTTGCTGACGTCATCGTCTTGGCAGGCAATGTGGGCGTTGAGAATGCAGCGAAGGCAGCTGGCGTTAATGCAACGGTTCCATTTGCTCCAGGTCGCGGGGATGCTACGCAAGAGCAGACAGATGTTGAATCATTTGCCGTTCTTGAGCCAACACATGATGCATTCCGCAACTATCTCAAAAAAGATTATGCAGTCACCGCCGAAGAGCTCATGCTCGATCGTGCACAATTGATGGGTCTTACCGCTCATGAAATGACAGCACTTATCGGTGGGCTTCGCGTCATCGGTGCAAACCACGCAGGTTCAAAGAATGGTGTTTTCACTGACAAGGTCGGTGCGCTCACCAATGACTTCTTCGTCAACCTCACAGATATGACCTATGTCTGGGAGCCAGCAGGAGAGAATCTTTACAACCTTCGTAATCGCAGCACTGGTGAAGTGAAATTCACTGCCACTCGTGTTGATCTCGTCTTTGGCTCAAACTCAATCTTGCGCGCATATGCCGAGGTGTATGCACAAGATGATGCTCGCGAAAAGTTTGTTACAGACTTTATCGCTGCATGGACAAAGGTTATGAACGCCGACCGCTTTGATCTATCGGCTTAATCGCTAACCACCGCTTACGTTCGCTCTCGGGCAGTCTTTCGATGGAATATCGAAGGGCTGTCCGAGGCATGTACGGAGCATTTTCTTTCAAGAATGATCGCAGCAAATATGGATC
>WLHB01000004.1 GCA_009702965.1 Actinomycetota bacterium
AAACCTGTACCGCGAGTTTCTGTAAGGAACTCGGTACGGAAACCAATAAGTCCACGTGATGGAACCTTGTAATCAAGACGGATCCATCCGGTTCCGTGGTTGACCATCTGCTCCATGCGTCCCTTACGAAGTGCCATTAATTGAGTAAGAACACCTAAATAATCTTCAGGTGCATCAATTGTTAAACGCTCCATCGGTTCATGAATTTTGCCATCAATCTTCTTGATAACAACCTGTGGCTTTCCAACAGTAAGTTCGAAACCTTCGCGCTTCATGATCTCAACGAGAACAGCCAACTGAAGTTCGCCGCGACCTTGAACTTCCCATGTATCTGGACGATCAGTATTAAGAACGCGCAGTGAAACGTTACCTACGAGTTCGGCATCAAGGCGACCCTTTACTTGGCGTGCAGTGAGGAGCTTGCCGCTCTTTCCAGCCAAAGGAGATGTATTGATACCGATGGTCATCGAAATTGATGGTTCATCGACAATAATCAAAGGCAGAGCGTGCGGATTGTCATTATCTGCCAGCGTTTCACCGAGAGTAATTGTCTCGATACCCGCAACAGCGATGATGTCTCCAGGATGTGCCTCAAGTGCTGGAACGCGCTCGAGAGCTTCGGTAATCAAGAGCTCTGAAATCTTTACTCGCTCTTGCGTGCCATCTGTCTTCATCCATGTAACGGTCTGACCTTTTTTAATCACACCTTCGCGAACGCGACAGAGTGCAAGACGACCAAGAAATGGTGACGAGTCAAGGTTTGTTACATGTGCTTGAAGTGGTGCACCTTCGTGATACACAGGTGCTGGAATTGCAGAGAAGATTGTGTCGAAGAGAACGTCAAGATTTGTCTCTTCTGGCATTCCACCATCTGCCGGACGAGTCAATGATGCGCGTCCTGCTTTAGCTGATGCATAGACAACTGGAAATTCAATCTGCTCTTCATTAGCGCCAAGATCAAGGAAGAGTTCATAAGCTTCATCGACAACTTCCGCGATACGTGAATCGGGGCGATCGACCTTATTGATTAACAAAATTACTGGCAGATTCTTCTCAAGCGCTTTACGCAATACGAAACGAGTCTGTGGCAGTGGGCCTTCTGATGCATCAACGAGCAAGATAACGCCATCGACCATTTCTAGTCCGCGCTCTACCTCGCCGCCGAAATCTGCGTGGCCTGGTGTATCAATAATGTTCACGATCGTGTTGCCGCGCTTTACTGCGGTGTTCTTAGCAAGGATCGTAATTCCCTTTTCGCGCTCAAGATCCATTGAATCCATCATGCGGTCCTGGCCTTCGCCCTGAACTTTGTGGGCCGCGAACGCACCGGATTGCCACAACATCGCATCAACGAGTGTTGTCTTTCCGTGGTCTACGTGAGCAATGATTGCAACGTTACGAAGGTCTTCACGACGCTTCTCTGGCAAGCCTTTGAGGTGTTCTTGTTTTTTAGACATTGAATCGAAACTCCACAACATCTCCGTCGGCCATTACGTATTCTTTGCCTTCCATGCGAACTTTCCCCTTTGATTTTGCTTCAGTCATAGAACCTGCTTCCACCAAGTCGGCAAAAGAGACAATTTCGGCTTTGATAAAGCCTTTTTCAAAATCTGTATGAATTACACCTGCAGCCTTCGGAGCGGTATCACCCTTATGAATTGTCCAGGCACGCGCTTCCTTTGGACCAGCGGTTAAATATGTTTGCAAACCGAGTGCGTCAAAACCAACGCGAGCAAGTGTTGCAAGACCTGGCTCTTTCAGACCAATAGATTCAAGAAGTTCCATCGCATCTTCATCTGAAAGTTCGGCGAGCTCTGCTTCAGTCTTTGCATCAAGGAAAATTGCTTGAGCAGGTGAAACAAGTGCCTGCAATTTCGCGCGCAGATCGTTATCGCCCAGTTCTGCCGCATCAACATTAAAGACATACAAGAATGGCTTGGCAGTCAATAAGTGAAGTTCATGCAAAAGTTCGCGATCAATTGAAGATTGCGACAAAGGTTTTCCTGATTGCAACCATTCATTTGCAGCCTTCACTGCCTCAAGAACTGGCAGGCGATCTTTTGCAGTCTTCGCCTCTTTCTCAAGACGCGGAATCGCTTTCTCGATTGTCTGCAAATCGGCGAGCGCTAGTTCGGTATTAATGGTTTCCATGTCGCTGCCTGGATCGATTCGGCCATCAACGTGAACAACATCGTCATCGTTAAAGACGCGGATCACTTGGCAGATGGCATCGGTTTCGCGAATATTGGCCAAGAATTTATTGCCAAGGCCGGCACCTTCTGATGCTCCCTTAACGATTCCTGCGATATCAACAAAGGAGAGTGCGGCTGGAAGGAGCTTTTCAGAGGAGAAGATTTTCGCCAGAACCGATAAACGCTCATCGGGTACGCCTACGACTCCGACGTTAGGTTCAATGGTGGCGAAGGGGTAGTTGGCCGCTAAAACATTGTTCTTGGTCAGAGCGTTAAAAAGGGTCGACTTGCCCACATTCGGCAGGCCGACGATTCCAATGGATAGGCTCATAGGAGGTAGAGCCTACGCGTGATTGTCGGTGGCTCCTGCCACGATAGGGGCATGACCAGCACAAATAGCCCACTCGTGACCATTATTACCCTCATGATCGGCCTGATTCTCGGCCTTGTCATTGGATTTCTTATCTGGCGACGAGGTTCATCAGGTACTGCCATCGATTCAACTGATCTCACAGAACAACTCAGTGCTGCGCGCGCCGAACGCGATCTCTATAAGAGTGAACGAGATAACGCAGTTGCTGGTTCGAAGTTAGCGGGCGAACTTGAAGCGATGAAGGGCGCGATGGAGAAGTTACAGAAGGAAGCCGGTGATGCTGATCGCCGTCGCATCGAGGCCGAATCAGATATTCGTGCACAAGTTCGTGCGATGTCAACGCATAACGAATCACTAGTGGCACAGACCAAAGCAATTGCTGGTGCGCTCACTAACGCTGCTACCCGCGGAAAATTTGGTGAGGCGCAACTTGAGTTGATGCTTGAAAACGCTGGCCTGCGTAAAGATATTGAATTCACCGCCCAGCGTTCGACAACTGATGCTGACTCATCTGGAATTCCAGATATCACCGTCAAGATGCCAGGTGGCACCAAACTCTTTATCGATTCAAAGTTTCCCTTTGATCGTTTTATCGAAGCGCATGAAGAAGAAGATAGCGATGCGCGTGAGGCTCTCTTTGCCGAGCATCGTAAAGATCTCTTCAGCCATGTACAGACGCTGGCAAAGCGTGGCTATCACGCCTCACAAGATTCGCCAGACTTTGTCATTCTCTTTGTCCCCTTTGAATCACTGCTTACTGAGGCTCTTCGCGTCGATCCACTCTTCCTGGAAAACGCCTTTAAACTCAATGTCACTATCGCAACGCCAACGTCGATGATGGCACTGCTTCGCACAATCGGAAATGTCTACTCACGTAACGCTGTTGCGCGAAATGCTGAAGATATCTCGAAGTCAGCTGCCTCATTTATGAAAGATCTGACACTTCTTCACTCTCGCATTATCAAAGTCGGTACCGCAATCAACTCTCTCAGCAAGGCTTATTCCGAGCTGATTCCAACGGCTGAATCCACCGTCAAGCGCGCTGCTGCGAAGATCTTGAGTTATGGAGTTTCCGGAGATAAAGATAAACTCGCACTTGCATATCCTGATGCGCCAGCACAGGTACGTGAGATTAAAAATAGCGATATCGCTGCAGAAGATGACTTTATCGATGCAGAAGAGGTGAAGGAGGACGAGTGACAAGTTCACTTCCAGCAATTAGCGGTCCTGGCCTAAAAAAGCAGGGCGTTGTTGTTCTGCAGATTTTCTTTATCTTTCTCTTTACCTTCGCAGAACTCTCGCTTCGTGGTGGCACAGGCGTCCTTACTGGCCTTGTTATCGCCGTTGTTACCTTTGGTGGAATTCGCTTCGGTCGCCCCGGAACACGTTATGTATCAGTTGTGACACCACCACTGGTTCTTGCAGCCCTCGTTACTTTTTACTTCCTTGCAACTGATGGCTTTTCGATCTCGCGCCTTGGCATTGATATCTTGGCTGCTCTTGCCTCAGTTGGTCCGTGGCTACTTGCTTCAGCGCTGTATGGATGGTTTATGTTCCTTAATGAAAAAGCGAAGAAACGTAAGCCAAAGAACCGTCTTTAAGCCTTACCCATCGCTTTGAGATCTCTACGCAACTCTTGCGGTAGCGAGAAGAGCAGTGATTCTGTTGTAGCGCTAATCTCTTCAACATCGCTAAATCCATGAAGGCTAAGCCAATCAAGAACTGTGCGCACCAAGATCTCAGGTACTGATGCACCACTAGTTAAACCGACAGTCTTCACGCCGACCAACCACTCATCTTTCGCCTCTGAGGCATAGTCGATGAGATATGCCTTCTTTGCTCCGTATTCAAGTGCGACTTCAACGAGGCGCACTGAGTTAGAAGAGTTCGTTGATCCAACTACGAGAACTAGATCTGCCTGCGGAGCAATTGCCTTAATTGCTTCTTGGCGATTCTGGGTTGCATAACAAATGTCATCTGATGGTGGATCTTGAATCTCAGGAAAACGCTGACGCAAGATTGCAACCGCTTCTAACGTTTCATCAACGCTCAGAGTTGTCTGCGACAACCAGACTAACTTCTTGCCAGGTGTTGGTTGCACGGTGCGAGCACCATGTAATCCATCAACAATTTTGACCTTGCCGACTGCTTCGCCAGCCGTTCCTTCAACTTCTTCGTGGCCTTCGTGACCGATGAGCAAAATCTCTGTCTCTTCATTTGCAAAGCGACGTACCTCATGATGAACCTTGGTAACAAGTGGGCAAGTGGCATCAATTGTTTTCAGACTTCGTGCTGCTGCCTGCTCGTGCACGGCTGGTGATACTCCGTGGGCTGAGAAAATTACGGTCTTGCCTTCAGGGACTTCATCTGTCTCGTTAACAAAGATGACACCCTTTTGTTCAAGAGTGGAGACAACGTGCTTGTTATGAACAATCTCTTTACGGACATAGACAGGTGCGCCGTAAGCCTCAAGCGCTTTTTCGACTGTGATGACGGCGCGATCAACGCCGGCGCAATATCCACGGGGGGCGGCGAGAAGTACGCGTTTGCCTGAATCCATGTGGGTGAGTCTATTAGGCTGGGCTCATGTTCGAAACTTCAAGTGAGAAACCCGCGCCAGTGCGCGTTGTCACTGAAGCAATTAAGGAGTATCTCGATCGATTAGGCCCCATCTGGATTGAGGGCGAGATCTCAGAGCTCAACGAACGTAGCGGTGGAATGGCATTTATGCGCCTGCGTGATACCAGCGCCGATATGAGTCTTTCAGTCATGTGTTACAAAACCGTCTTAGCGTCGGTGCAACCGCTTCCTGCAAATGCACGCGTTGTGATTCATGCCAAGGCATCTTGGTATACAAAGAGTGGAACGCTGACTATGTCAGCGAAGGAAATCAGACAGGTTGGCGTCGGTGAGTTATTGGCGCGCTTAGAAGAACTTAAGGGAGTACTCGCCAAAGAGGGGCTCTTTGATTCAGATCGTAAAGTGAGTCTGCCGCGTCTACCAAAAAAAGTGGGCCTGATCTGTGGACGTAATACAGATGCGATGAAAGATGTTGTTGAAAATTCCCGTCGTCGTTGGCCGGCAGTTGAATTTGAGATACGCGAAGTTGCGGTGCAGGGAAGTGCCGCAGTTGTTGAGGTATCGCAAGCTTTAGCCGAACTTGAAGCACGCGCAGATGTTGATGTAATCATCATTACTCGCGGCGGTGGATCATTTGAAGATCTCTTGCCATTTAGCGATGAGAGCTTGGTTCGTCTCGCTGGTTCGTGTCTGACACCGATTGTTAGCGCGATCGGCCACGAGAAAGATTCGCCGCTGCTTGATCTTGTCGCAGATTACAGAGCATCGACTCCTACCGATGCCGCCAAGCGCGTTGTTCCAGATATTGCACAAGAGATCGCCGATATCGACCTTATTCGCCAGCGCTTGTTTCGCAAGGTCACTCATCTTCTCGATTTTGAAATCTCAACAATTTCGCATCTCACAGCACGCCCTGTGATGAAAGATCCAATGGTGATTGTGACTTCACGAGTAGATCAGATTTCAACTGCGCGCGATCGTGCAGCACGCACGATGACTGCGCTGATTGATAGCGAAAAACGCGAACTTAAACAGGTGCGCGCCCACCTGCGATCCCTCTCGCCGCAGTCGACCCTTGATCGCGGATATTCAGTTGCCACCTTAGAAGGTGGTGCGATCGCACGCGATGCGGCAAAGATTCCCGCAGGCTCCAACCTCACAATTCGTCTTGCAAAGGGCTCATTAGAAGCAACGGTAGAAAGAAGAGTAGATTAGGAACATGGCTGCAGAGAAGAAGATCTCCTACGAACAAGCCCGTGATGAACTTGCCGAGATTGTGGAATCCCTTGAATCAGGAAGTGCCACTCTCGAAGAATCTCTTGCACTCTGGGAGCGCGGAGAAGCGTTAGCAAAGATCTGTCAAGAGTGGCTTGATGGAGCAAAGTCGAAGATTGCAGCAAGCCGCACATCTGCCGAAGATGGCTCCGAATAGGAGATCACCATGGCGCCACAATTTTCATACTCAGATCTTCTTCCACTTGGTGAAGATTCCACCCAATACCGCCTCTTAACAAAAGAGGGTGTGAGTGTAAAAAAGCATGGCGATCTTGAATTTCTCCACATTGAACCGTCAGCGCTTTCACATTTAAGTGAAGTAGCGATCCACGACATTTCTCATTACCTACGTTCAGCTCATCTTCAACAGCTAACAAATATTGTTAATGATCCTGAAAGCTCGCCTAACGATCGCTTTGTTGCTATTGATCTTCTTAAGAATGCAAATATTGCAGCAGGTGGAGTTCTACCGATGTGCCAAGACACCGGAACTGCGCTGATTACAGGAAAGAAGGGTCAATATGTATTGACCTCAACCAAGGATGAGATTGCCCTCTCGCAGGGAATTTATAATGCGTATACAAAACTCAATCTGAGATATTCACAGATGGCCCCTGTCACCACATGGGAAGAGAAGAACACGGGCAATAACTTGCCCGCTCAGGTCGAGATTTATTCAGATAGCGACCATAGCGATGAGTACAACTTCCTCTTCATTGCAAAAGGTGGCGGAAGTGCCAACAAATCATTCTTGTACCAAGAGACAAAGGCTGTACTTAACCCCGCATCATTTATGACATGGCTTGATGGAAAACTTCGTTCAATCGGAACCGCTGCCTGCCCTCCGTACCACCTTGCAATTGTTATCGGCGGAACCAGTGCAGAGCACACAGTAAAGACTGCCAAATTGGCATCGACAAAGTATTTGGATTCACTACCAACATCAGGTGATGCCGCAACAGGACATGGATTTAGGGATATCGAACTTGAAGGCAAGGTCCTTGAACTCACTCGCACACTAGGAATTGGCGCACAATTTGGTGGAAAGTACTTCTGCCACGATGTGCGCGTTGTCCGCCTTCCTCGCCATGGCGCATCACTTCCGATTGCAATCGCCGTTTCGTGTTCGGCAGATCGCCAGGTCAAGGCAAAGATCACTCGCGATGGCGTCTTTATTGAAGAACTCGAACGCGATCCAGCGCGCTTCTTACCTGAAACAACCGTTGAGCATCTCGACGATAACGTTGTTGCCATAGACCTCAATCAATCGATGGATGCAGTACGCGCCGAACTTTCAAAGCACACAGTAAAAACTCGGGTCAGTCTGACTGGAACGATTGTGGTTGCGCGAGATCTTGCCCATGCAAAGATCAAAGAGATGATCGATAAGGGCGAGCCAATGCCGCAATACCTGAAGGATTACGCTGTTTATTACGCGGGCCCTGCAAAGACTCCTGAAGGATATGCATCAGGTTCATTTGGTCCAACAACTGCCGGTCGCATGGATTCATATGTTGATTATTTCCAAGAGAAGGGCGGCTCATTTGTCATGCTGGCAAAGGGCAATCGCTCACAGGCCGTGACAGATGCCTGCAAGAAATACGGCGGCTTCTATCTCGGATCTATCGGAGGGCCAGCAGCGCGTCTTGCCCAAGATTGCATCACTAAAGTTGAGGTCTTAGATTTTCCTGAACTAGGAATGGAAGCAGTCTGGAAGATTGATGTCGTGAATTTCCCAGCATTTATTGTTGTCGACGATAAGGGCAATGATTTCTTTGCTCAGACCTCAAAGCCGATGACTATCGGGACGCGTCCTAGCGAAGTTTAGAAAATCGCTCTTTAGTAGTAATTACTGCGCTTGAATTTTGACCAAGCCCGGCAAGGGTTGTCATAGCGAATCTCGATATAGCGAAGACCCCAACGCATCTGAGTTACTGGGTTTTTGCGCCAATCGCTGGAAATGATCTCCATACGGTTCGCTGGGTAAGCCTGTGGGATTCCATGAGCGCCAGTACGTGGGTTGCGAGCTTTGTAATTCCAATTGCTCTCTTTAGTCCACAAGTTATTGAGGCAGGCGAATTGATATTTGCCCCAGTTGTACTCGGTCTGCATAATCTGGCGGGCGACATACTTTGCACCATTTGGGGTGCGGGCAATCTCAACCTGGCGGGTGACCGATGCGACAAGGGCCATCTCGGAGGCGAAGAGGGATTGCGAGAAATCAAGTTGTGAAAATAGTGGAGCGCCTTCTGAGAGGTCGACCATTGAGGATTTGAGGTTTGTTGCCTCGGGAAGAACCAGACGGGTGCTCTGAGGAAAATCTAAACCGTAGGCAGTTGGCTGGGCGCTGGCCAGAATCAAAAGGGTCGCGACAAGAGACCAGAGGCCAACAACTTTGCGTCGCGGCCGTGCAATACGTTCTCGCATCTTCAGATCCTCCTGTTCTCTACTCTTCTTTCCGGCAAACCCTTATCACCCCAAAAATGGGGATCTAAGGGAAGGGGGAATGGCTTTAGGGTGGCAAGAGAAGGGGGCATGGGCAAATCAGAACACGCATAAGGCGGAAATTCCCCGAAAAGTGACTGGTTGTGGATAGGTAAAAGTGCTGGTCAGAATGGGGGAAGTCCGATATGTACCTTTTGCGACTGTGATCTTTAAAGACCGTCTTTCTCAGGGTCTAGCCGACGGGTCCCTCGAGCATCTCGGTGACCAGGGCTGCAATTGGCGAGCGCTCTGAGCGGGTGAGAGTGACATGGGCGAAGAGTGAGTGACCTTTGAGCTTTTCAACGACAGCGACAACGCCATCATGGCGACCCACCCGCAAGTTATCGCGCTGGGCGACATCGTGGGTGAGGACAACTCGTGAGCCTTGGCCGATTCGAGAAAGGACGGTGAGCAGAACTCCGCGTTCTAGTGATTGGGCCTCATCGACAATGACAAAACTATCGTGCAGAGAACGGCCACGGATATGGGTTAGTGGCAGAACTTCAATGAGTCCGCGGGCGATGATTTCATCGATCACCGCTTGGCTGACCAACGCCCCCAAAGTGTCAAAGACTGCCTGTGCCCAAGGCGACATCTTCTCGCCTTCACTGCCCGGCAGGTATCCAAGTTCTTGTCCGCCGACAGGATAGAGAGGGCGGAAGATCACAACTTTCTTATGGAGACGTTTCTCCATCACCGCTTCCAGACCGGCGCACAAGGCGAGGGCAGATTTTCCTGTTCCGGCCCGCCCGCCGAGAGAGACGATACCGATCTCATCATCTAGGAGAAGATCCAGTGCGATCCGTTGTTCAGCGCTTCGACCGTGAAGGCCAAAGGCGTTTCGATCACCGCGCACTAAACGCAACTGCTTATCTGCTGTCAC
This sequence comes from Actinomycetota bacterium, assembly GCA_009702965.1. Classification (GTDB taxonomy): domain Bacteria; phylum Actinomycetota; class Actinomycetes; order Nanopelagicales; family Nanopelagicaceae; genus Planktophila. Next base: position 9,788 of record WLHB01000004.1, read on the forward strand.
TCGTGCCAGAGCGCTTCCTTTTTCAGAGTGCAGAATAACCCCGGTATGAACGGGCAAGGTATGGGCGCATTCATGATCTGCGCGATCACCTGAATAGAGATCATCGATGATGTGATGGCCGACATCGATCTCTTCGATTCCAGTCCATCCGCTACTTGAAACTAGCTCTGCTAAATATTCTTCGGCCTGAACTCCGACAGATGATGCCTTGACGCGAAGTGGCAAATCTTTTGTCACCAAGATGACGTCTCGGCCATCTGACATTAAGTTCTTTGCAATCGCCAAGATGCGAGAATCATTGGTGCCATCGCGTAAGAAGCCATGTGGCAAGGTGCTTAAATCTGTGTGATTGAGTTCAACAGAGAGCGTGCCACCTTCTGGAGTAATCGTCAGTGGCTGATCTAGGCGACCATGCTCGATTCGTAGATCATCAAGTGCGCGAAGTGCGGCGCGGGCAAAGTAGCCAAGTTCAGGGTGATCTCGCTTGGTCTCAAGCTCTCCGATTACCGCGATTGGAATGATGACTTCATGCTCATCAAAGCGCAGTAAGGCCCCTGGATCTGCCAAAAGAACGCTGGTATCTAATACGTATGTCTTACGCGGTGGGTGTGCCAACGGTGAGAACTCGCAATTCTTTAATTGTTCTAGAAGGGACCTGCTTCGGATATTCAAATCCTAGAACTGAGAAGCCATTTCTTTCAGCGACACGCCACTACTTACCCAGCCGGCGATGGCGTTGTGAATATGAGCGAAGTGCTCGAAGGAAATCAACCCGACGAAAATCTGGCCAATACGCCTCACAGAAATAAAACTCTGAGTGAGCGCTCTGCCATAACAAGAATCCCCCAAGGCGTTGTTCACCCGATGTACGAATTAAGAGTTCGGGATCTGGCTGGCCTGCCGTATATAGATATTGCGAAATCTCTTCAGCGTCTAATTCAGCCATCGCTTCATCAATGCCCTTGCCTTGCGTTGCCGCCTTCGATAGATAACTCTTAACGGCATCAACTATTTCGCGCCGTCCACCATAGCCAATCGCGACATTGACCTCCATCGTTCCTGGGTGGGTAGGCAGTGAGGACAACTTCTTCTGCATCCACTCAGGCAGGAGATCGAGTGCACCCACTGACTTAATCGTCCAACGACCTGTCCGAGATAACTCATCAACGCTCTCGCCAATAACGGCTAAGAGTGCATCAAGTTCTTCAGGGGTACGTTTGAAGTTATCAGTAGAGAGCATCCAGAGCGTGACTACTTTTACCTGTGCTTCTTCACACCAACCGAGAAAGTCAATGATCTTGTCAGCACCTCTTCGATGACCTTTGGGATCTTCCGCACTTGGATTGCTCATCGCCCATCTGCGATTGCCATCAAGAATCACACCGACATGCTGTGGGGTCTGACTAAAATCTAAATCGCGAACAATTCTTGATTCATAGAACGGGTAGAAAACACCCTTGATCGCTTTACGGGTTCTGCTTAACAACACGGCGCTCCAAAACAAATGATGCGATCGGCAAGGTCCCACCCAAGATCATCCAAATCATGCCTTTGATACTTTTGCGCATTTTCACGCTGAGTTGCAAGGCGGCTAAAACGTAGAAGATGTAGAGAGCCCCGTGAATATGGGTGATCCAGACAATCCATGGCTGTGTGCGTTCTAGGTGAAAGAGATATTTGGCTGGCATATAGAAAAACCAGAGTATTAATGAGAGGTAGCCACAGATTATTGCCATGACCCGGAAGCGAAAAACCGCGCTCTTCATGCGCTCAACGTATCGCTTTCCTGGCGCTTTCGGTAAAAAGGCAGATAGATCACAATCGCAGCCATCAGCCACCAGATGATGACGTAAGAAATATGTTGCCAGTAATAACCGGTCGCCTTGGACTTTACCGGTGCAAGAGTGATTCGATCTCGATCGATGACACCTTCGCTCACCTGTTCACCCGTTGCGAGTAGAAATCCGTCATAGAGATCTAGATCTGTCTGCGCCACGATCACACTGCTATCGACGCGAGAAATTACGCCAGGAGAGTTCGTTGACACATCTTCAAATTGGCGAGGTTGAACAATTGCTTGCAGATCCACGCCACTTGCCATTGCAACGCTGGGCTCAATTAAACGATCTTTCCAGTATCCGCGAAGGACTAGAACAGCGCTCGATTGATCGACCTGCATCAACGCCACTTCCCAATCGCTGGTTACACCTTGCTGATCAATCTGATTCGGAGCGCGAAATGTCAGAATGTAATTACCGCGCAGAGAAACTTTTTTTCCAACAGAACGTGAGTCAAGAGCCATAGCAGGAGATGCTAAATCTGATAATTGATAGATGGTTGTATCTGGTGCAACTTTCTTCGCTGCCTGCAATTTATTGGCGGCATCGAGTTGCCATAACCCTAAGAAGATAAAGATGGCGACCAATGTGAGAACCACAACAGTCTTGCCAAAAAGTTTAAATGTCACCGTTATTTTCGCGATCTTTCATTTTGTTGAAACGCTTATAGAAACTGCGAAGCAATAAGGCCACGGTGATGCAGAGAATCAAAACGGTAAGCGAACCCGCTGACCCCATAAAATCTTCATTTTCCATGAGAGAATTCTCCCATGTCATCACCCAATGAGAACCCTGTAGGTGATGAGACCTTTGACTACAACGATCGCTACGGAATTACGCGAAAGAGATCCTGGATCCTGCCGGCTGCAATCTTTGCCATTATCGGTATTCCCTGGACAATTTGGGCCGCACTCGATCACTCTCAGCCAGAGTTAAGTTCAAAGCTCTACTCTTTCTCTATCACTGGTGAGCGTGAAATCACAATGCGATACGCGATAGAACGTAGAGACCCTGATGCCGTTGTTCTATGTACTTTAGTTACTCTCGATTTTGATAAAAACATCGTGGGACAAATTGATGATCGAATCGAGGGCGGTGAGTCCACAGTTGAACGAATCGTTGCGATCCCTGCCCGTTTACCCCCTGTAAGTGCGCGTATCGTCTCCTGCAGGATTTCCTAACTCGGCCATCACCGCTAACCTTTACGCCTATGAGCACTCCACAAACCTGGTTGACCCAAGAGGCGGCCGACCGTCTCAGATCAGAGTTAGAGACTCTAGAGACAACTGGTCGTCGTGATGTGACTGCAAAGATTGAGGCAGCGCGCGCTGAAGGTGATTTGAAAGAAAACGGTGGCTATCACGCTGCTCGTGATGAACAGGGCAAGATGGAGGCGCGCATTCGCCAACTGAAGCAGATTCTTGAAAATGCTCATATCGGAACGCCACCTGCCAGCGCAGATGGAGTTGTTGGCGCTGGAATGGTTGTCACTGCAAGAATTGCAGGCGACGAGATGAAGTTTTTGCTGGGATCTCGCGAAATCACATCTGATGAATTTGATGTTTATAGCGAGAAGTCACCACTAGGCAGCGCTGTGATGGGAGCCAAGATCGGCGACACTGTTTCTTACACAGCACCTAACGGCAAGGCGATCTCAGTTGAGATCATTGAGGCTCGTTTTATTTAATTAGCGGCTCGGGCATACTTTCGCGCACTCAGCGGAATAAATATTGCCATCAGAATAACCATGTAAGCCAGTGAAGTAATCAGTGGATACTCACTTGGGAACGATCCGGCAGTTGCGCCAAATTCCGTCTCAAGACCGAAGAGTGAACGACATCCTGCCACCATTGTTGAGACTGGATTCCACTCTGCAAAATACTGCAGCGCGCGCGGCATTCCTGTCGTTGGTGCGAATGCATTCGATAAGAAGGTCAGTGGGAATGTGACAATAAATGAAACGTTCTGAACAACGCGAGCATCTTTTGCCGATAGGCCAACAAGAACTCCAACCCAAGAGAGTGCGTAGCCAAAGAGCAGAAGAAATAAGAAGCCAAGGAGCATGTTTCCGACTCCACCTGTTGGGCGCCAACCGACGATATAGCCGGTGATTCCCATGACTGTGAGAACAACGATATTAAGGAGTGAATCTCCCAGTGTGCGTCCGATGATGAGCGCACTTCGTGAAATTGGAAGTGATCTAAAGCGATCGATCAGACCCTTCTTCATATCTTCAGCAAGACCTGATGCAGTACCTGCAAGAGTAAATGCAACGGTTTGTACGAAGATGCCAGGCATCAAAAGTTGTACGTATCCGCCTGGTTGACCTGTATCAATAGATCCGCCGAAGACAAATCTAAAGAGAAGAACAAACATCACTGGTTGAATCGTTGAAAAGATCAGTACTTCAGGCACGCGCACCAAGAGCAGGATCTGACGGCGAGTAATAATGAAAATATCTTGAAGGTTTCTCATTTCTTAGCCTCTTCCTTTAACTCTTCTGCGACATGACCTGTCAGCGACATAAAGACATCATCAAGTGATGGGCGCTTAAGGGATACATCGAGTGGATGAATGCCAGCACCATCAAGTTCGCGCAGCGCCTCGATCAAGGCCGCTGAGCCAGTTGAAACTGGGGCTGAGATTAGGCGCATACCTTCATCAAGTGTTGCTGGGTTCTTGCTGACACGAGAAACAATTTCGAGTGTCTGTGCGATGTGGCTCTGTTCAACAACAATCTGAAGCCGCTCTCCACCCACCTGCTTCTTGAGAGCATCAGATGTTCCACGAGCAATCACCTTGCCGTGATCAATGACTGCAATTTCATCAGCCAATTGATCTGCCTCTTCTAAATACTGTGTTGTGAGCAAGAGCGTCACGCCACCTTTAACAAGTTCCTGGATTACTCCCCACATCTCTTGGCGACCACGTGGATCAAGGCCGGTTGTCGGTTCATCGAGAAAGAGCACCTTTGGTTTAACAATCAGCGATGCTGCAAGATCAAGACGGCGCCGCATTCCACCTGAATATGTCTTAATTGGTCTACGCGCACTTTCGGTGAGTGAGAACTGTTCAAGTAACTCTTCTGCGCGAGCAACCGCCTGCTTCTTTCCTAAGTGATAGAGCTGTCCAAACATCACCAAGTTATCCCAGCCGGTGAGAATCTCATCTACTGCTGCATACTGACCTGAAAGGCCAATGACTTCGCGTACCTTCTCTGGATGCTTAATCACATCAATTCCACCAACAATTGCTCGCCCTGAATCAGGGTTGAGGAGTGTTGCAAGAATGCGCACCGTTGTTGTCTTTCCAGCACCATTTGGGCCTAATACGCCCAAAACGGTGCCTTCTTCAACATCTAGCGAGAGGTGATCAAGTGCGCGAACAGCGCCCTTGTCATAGGTTTTTACGAGGTCTTCAGCGATGATTGATTTCACGCGGTAAACTTATTACCTTGCAGTAGAAATTCCAAATACTCACTCAATTTCATAGCAGTACAACTTAAATGGGGTTAACCATGACGACGAACGCGCCGGGTAAAGCACACACACATAAAGAGATCATGGTCATCCTCGGAGGCCTCATGACCGGCCTTTTACTTGCGGCCCTCGATCAGACAATTGTTTCCACCGCCCTTAAAAGTATTACTGAAGACTTCAATGGACTTAACCACTACACCTGGGTTGTCACCGCATACTTGCTGACATCGACAGCATCTACTCCGCTCTATGGAAAAATTTCCGATATCTACGGCCGTCGCCCAGTATTTCAATTTGCAATCGTTACCTTCTTATTAGGTTCACTATTGGCCGGTGCCGCACAAGATATGAATCAGCTGATTGCTACTCGCGCACTTCAAGGTCTTGGTGCCGGTGGCTTGATGGCACTTACATTTGTAATCATCGGTGACATCGTTCCTCCACGTGAACGTGGCCGTTACGTGGGTTACTTCGGTGCTGTCTGGGGATTATCTTCGGTTGCCGGACCACTTCTTGGTGGCTTCTTCTCAGATCGCGAAACAATTCTTGGAATCACTGGATGGCGCTGGATTTTCTACATCAATATCCCATTTGGAATCCTTGCACTAGTACTTACAAGTGCCACGCTGCATTTGGCAAAACAGAAGCGTGAGCACTCCATCGATTATCTCGGTGCGGCGCTTCTTGTTACTTCGGTAACTCTTGTCTTGCTCTCACTCAGCGTCTATGGTCCGCAAGACGGTTGGACAGATTCGCGCACACTTTCTTATCTCGCTATTGGTCTAATTCTGACTGTTCTCTTTATCTGGTGGGAGGGTCGCGCCAAAGAGCCGATAATTCCTCTTGATCTCTTTAAGAACCACACATTCACTCTCACCTCAATACTCGGTGCAATCATCGGTGCTGGAATGTTTGGCGCCATTGTTATGTTGCCTCTCTATCTTCAGGTCGTAAAGGGTGATAGCGCAACATCTGCAGGCCTCAAACTCATTCCACTCATGCTGGGAATCGTCTCCACGTCAATTATCAGCGGTAAGTTGATCTCAAAGCATGGCAAGTACAAGCGTTTTCCAATAATGGGAACAGCGTTGATGACAATCGGAATCTTGGCGATGTATCGCCTCGAGATTGATACTCCATTCTGGGAGATTGCAATCTATGCCCTGATGGTTGGCGCTGGTCTTGGCCTTTCTATGCAGACCATTGTGATTGCACTTCAAAACGCAGTTGATTTCAAAGATATGGGTATTGCAACAAGTTCAAATACCTTCTTCCGTTCGTTGGGATCTGTCTTTGGAACCGCTCTCTTTGGAGCAATCCTCTCTAACCGTCTCGGTCATTACTTGATGGTCGGACGCGAAGAACTAGCAACAAGTAATCCAACTGCCGCACTCTCATTTACCGAGAGCGATATTGAGATGATCAAGCAGAACACCGGTGTGATCGCTCAACTGCCACCGGATGCACAGACCACTGCGCTCAACGCCTTCGTAGATTCTTTTCACGTTGTCTTCCTTGCAGCGGCGCCACTTACAGCAATTGGATTCTTCATCGCACTCTTCTTACGTGAAGCCCCACTGCGTACCAATGAAGATTACGCAGCAGCTCGTCAAGAGTCAGCTGGAGAAACACTCGGTTAGCACCGATCCTGCCTATGAAATTTCAATCACCACTACGCGATCTTCCCCGTGAAGTAAGCGTCCTTGTTGTTGCTTCCTTCTTTGTTGCGGTTGGCTTCGGAATCATCGTTCCCGCCATCCCACTCTTCGCGCGATCTTTTGAAGTCAGTAACGCTGCAGTCGGGTTGATCATCTCCCTTTTCGCATTTACTCGTTTCGCATCTGGGCTCTTCTCTGGAAAACTCGTCGATAAATTTGGTGAGCGCACAGTCTTTGCAGTTGGTGTCGCACTTGTTGCAATCTCAGTAGGTCTATGTGGAGTGGCACAGAGCTACAACCAACTTCTCTTCTTTCGTGCAGCAGGCGGCCTTGGTTCTTCCATGTTCTCTGTCGCTGCAAGCTCAGTCATTTTGCGCTCAGTTACCGATGCCCAACGCGGTCACGCTCAATCTGTCTACAACGGGTCTTTTCTTCTCGGTGCAATCGCTGGGCCGGCAATTGGTGGAGCGCTTGCCGCAGTTTCACTTCGCGCACCATTTTTCGTCTACGCAATTGCACTCGCAATCTCTGGCACCGTTGCCTTCATCTTCTTCACTAGCGAACATCTGCAAGCACCAAAGAAGAGTGATGGTAAAAAGGCTGTGATGTCTTTACGTGAAGCGCTATCCCTTAAGGGTTACCGATATGCGCTAGTGATTACCTTCGTTGCTAGTTGGGTTCTCTTCGGTGTTCGAACCTCAATCTTGCCTTTATTCATTACAGAACAACTGAAATCAACAGCCGCCGTTGTGGGATGGGGCTTTACGATCTCCGCTGTTATCCAAGGAACGCTAATTTTGCGTGCAGGACGCTTATCTGATGAACGCGGTCGCCGATTTATTTTGATCGTCGGCACCACAATTGCTCTTGTTGGCATTGTGATTATGACTCTTACCCTTAACCCATTGATGTTCTTTATCTCTATGGCCATCATGGGCCTCGGCAACGCATTTCTTGCCAGCGCACCCGCAACTATTGTCGGCGACCTCATTGAAGGAAAGGGCGGTCAAGTAATCGCGCTCTTTCAAATGGCGGGGGATGCCGGAATGATCGTTGGCCCTGTAGTTGTTGGTTTTATCGCCGATCATTACGGCTATCGCGACGCCTTCGCAGTCAGCGGACTTGTCTTCTGTATTGCAATAGTGCTCTCATTAAAGATGCCCGAGACTCGAAAGTCCCGGGCATCAGTAACTAATGTTGATCCTTTACATTAATCGTTTCCACGAAGAATTGCGATCAAGCGAAGCATCTCAAGGTAGAGCCAGACCAAGGTAACCATCAAACCAAACGCTGCGCGCCATGATTCAATCTGTGGCACTCCGCTCTTAATTGCACGATCAATCTGATCTAGATCCATCACGATAAAGAGTGAAGCAAGAACAACTCCACCTGCTGCGAGAATAAGTCCGAGCCCACCAACGTTATAAAGACCGCCGGGTGTACCCATAAAGCTTGCAAGCATGCTTACGAGAGCTAAACCAATGTAACCAATAAGCGCACCAAACATTACGCGCTGGAACTTAGGTGTCACACGAATACGGCCGCTGCGGTATGCAAAGAGCATTCCACCGAATGCGCAGAGTGTTGCAAGAACTGCTTGGCTTGCAATGCCTGGGTATGCCGTCTCAAAGAAACTTGTAATTGTTCCAAGGAATAAACCTTGGAAGGCAGCGTAGGCAACGACTAGTCCTGGGCGAACCTTCTTGCTAAATGTGTTGACCATGCTGAGGGCAAAACCACCGATGAGGCCGATCACAAGCGCGGTACCACCAAAGTTGGCATTCCATGCATAGGCGCCAACAACTAGAAGGACTGCAAAGAGAGAAGCAGTCTTTACAACTACATCTTCCATTGTCATGCGGCCTGTCTGCAGTGATGATGCAGATGGGGCTGAATATGTATCCTCTAGGTTCTGTGTTTGCAAACCATTTGAATCCATACGGGCAAAACCCTTACCCGAAAATGATCGTGATAAGACTGGATTTGAACTCTTCACTTGAAGCACCTTTCGTGACGCCACTAGTTATTCCTATTTATACCCCTGTTGCCAGGTAGCACTATTTAAAACCATCCGAACACTTTTTTCATTCCCAATGGTACGGGCTTCGCCTCAAGGTTTTGTTTAGACTTTTAGTCTCCTGCTGAAGAAGGGGCGGGTGATTCAGGTAACCTCTATTCGTGCTGAAAAAGGGAAAAAGACAGACCCGAGTGCTTTTCATGATTGGAGCACTCGCCTTCAGTGTTTTCACTCTCTCTGCTTGCACTGTAACTTCTGAAACAGAAAGTGCACCAACCGCAGCCGATACGGTCAATAACTCAGCGGTAGATCAATTCATTGGAACCGTTACTGGGTATGGCGTGGAATCTCAAGGGTATGGCGGAGATAACGAGAACACTGTCTACGTCGATAACAAGAGAGTGGATTTAGATCTCATCTGGCCATATTCAGCTGGATGTATGGAGAGAGAACTCGTTCAAGATAAAGCTTTTGCATCAGCACGAGATGCACTCGAAAAGACTCTTCCTATCGGCCAAAGGGTCTTAGTTGTATTAAGTAACTTTGAAAATGGCGAGTGGGTCGGTGATCGTAGTAAAGGATTTATTCATATTCTCAAAGATAAGGACAACCCTGAAGTCGCTCCCCCTGCCGATTCAGTGAACGAGCGATTAGTACTAACAGGCTATTGGGTTCCTCACGGAATGGGTATTGAATTCGACGCTTACACTTTCACTGCTACCTACGGGAACTTCAATGCTGAATACCTATCGCAGAAACAAGAAGAGTACCTTCCACACATTTTCGAAGCAGGAAACAAAGCTCGCACCAATCAATCTGGTGCCACACCAATTTGCTCGACCTTAGCTCTCGATTATGAAATTGATACCTTCTATAAAGGATTGTCTTTTTCCCGAGATGAGGAAGAAGAAACTCGCTTGTGGTGGATTGAGCGTAATAAACCTGTCAACTGTCGCGACGGCGATGGTGACGGAATCTGTTTTGAGCGATAAATTTAGTAGGTAAAACGCGTTTCAAATTGTGTTGTGTAAGGGCCATCAAAGCCTTTCTTTCCCTTGATACAACTATCTCCATACCCAAAGCTGATTTCACGAGTCTCACCCGGGCCAAGTCTGTAAATCGTTCCGAGGAATGAAGTCCCCTTGCGTCCAGCTTCAATTTGTCCTTGCGACAGCGGCCCATTTGCTACAAAAGCTTCAATCCCGGCAGTGAGAGTAAATTCAGAGACATTGCGAGCTGTTGCCTTGAGGCTGACACGTTCCGAAGGCCCATCACACGTTGCCTTCACTGCACTCCACTCGAATGCATTTAATTGATTGAGGGTTTCTAAATTCTCGTCGCTAGGTATCGTAAATACTGTCGATGGTTCACCGACTACCTGGCCCTTCTTGCATCCTTCTCCACCTTCTAGAGAGATCACCGTAAAACTATCTGGAGGAAGATCTAAGAAAACACCCGAGAGCGGAATCATGAATTTTTCATATGTAGTAACAGGAATCTCGGCTCTGCCAGAGATTGGTGTATTTCCAGAGTTTCTTACCTCCAGAGTACCTCCCATGTAATAGTCCGTGCAGTCAGTCGTGACAGCCCCATAACTCACACTTACTACCGGTGAAACACTGGGGGTAGGAGTAGCTGGTTCATTGTTACCGGAGATATTCGGAGTCAGCTCTTTAATTCCACTGGAGATGCTTGAACCATCAAAATTAGCGAACTCAGCAATAGAAGAAAACCAAGGCACCTGTAGGAAGATGACAAGTGCGAGGAGTACACCGCTATTAACCTTGTTATTTCTACCGCGACTAAATACGTAGAAGCCGAGTAATACCGGCCAGAGAAATACATACATTGGTAGACGAATGGCTATATGTAGATTACTAAACTTGCCCCAAGCATTCTCCAACGCACGGATCACCTTAGAATTCATAGTGCCTAATATTCTATGCTGATTTTTCCTAGCCTCAGCAGTTCTATCGCTTTAGACTCCAGATTTTTCAAGCTCCGACCAACCCGCGGCGCTACATAGGATTTGACTAACGGATTCGTCAGAGTTGACTATTTCTTGCATAAGGAGATTTCAATAACCGGTTGCGGGAAAGATTCTCTGATACCAGTGTCGAGGGGAGAGAGAAAGAGTGGACTTTGAGTTCCTCTGTCGTCGTAACTCCAGTTCTTTTTCGAAAGATTCATCCTCCAATAATATGTCCAACTGCGATCTTTTACAGAATTAATCTTATAAATAATTGGCCCAACGTATCGCGGATTTCTAAGATCCGCCTCTGAAATAGAAAACCAGAACTTGCCTTCTCTTAATTCCATTCGAAATCCACCACGCACTTCTGCATCCCGTGCATAGTTATCGCCACCTAGGAAATTGATATCGTACTTGTATACGAATTTATCTTCCAATTCCTCGCAAGTGATATTGGTAAACGTCACTGTTGGTTTAATGTAATCTGGCAGACCATCTCCATTTGCATCATTTCTAACCGTTGTATCTGGCTCGGTAACTTCTTCACTCGGACTACTCGTTGGCTTAACTGACTTTTTAGGTGTTGGGGATGCTGTCTTTGTGACTATCGCAGAAGGCTTCACACTTGGTTTGGTTGTTGGTGAGGGAGTGTTTGAAGCTACACGAGGCGTCTCTTCCGCAATCGCAGACGGCGACGATACTTCCTTTGTTGGCGCTACCGTGGGCGATGTTGCAGGTGTAGAGATGGGCGATGACACGGGAGACTCAATCGATAGAGTTTCGCTCTGAGTAGGTGTGCAACGCGAGAGTATCAATATGGATAAGACCACCAATACAAGAATGACGATAAGAGTCTTCTTGTGATTTGATCTCACTTCTACTCCTTACATTCTTCGTTAACGACTGAGTACCAAATAAAGGGAAAGCCGCAGCTAGAACCTTCTTGGCTCTCTTTCCAAATGGTAGCCAATTGAGCTGGAAATTAGAATAAAAGAATGCAGATCTAACCAGTCTTAAATTCACTCGCGGAGGCCGGAGAAGTAGCAGTTACCTTCAAAGGTAACTCTCTGTGCGGATCACAGACCGAGAATTTGTCGCTTCTTAATGTCGAATTCCTCTTGAGTAATCAAACCCTTCTTGAGGAGATCTCCCAATCGCTCCACCTGATCTATCGCCTCTCTAGAATTAACGTGTGATGGCTGCATGCCCGAACTCCGCGAGGGAACAAACATCTGAGCGGTAGAAGGATTTTGGCCAACGCTGGTCGATTTCTGATTTTCTGAGCGGACTGTAACAAAGGTAAGTATCGCCCCAAGTATCCCAAGGAAAATGCCGATAAACCGGAGATATGAACCTGTTTCAAAAAAGAGAGATTCGAAAGAAGTCCCTGGCATGTAGTTGGGAATGAATAACATTGGCAAAATCCAGTACTGAAAGAATCCACGTATTCCAAAGTCGAATAGATACTCGAGATCTCGAATTATGGCCAAAACTCCAAACAAGAATTGAACAATGTAAACTGATATTACGGAAATTGCAGCTACTACTCTTTTGCCTACCAAGAATATGGGTGGTGCCAAAAGAGTAATCTGAATAAGAGTTGTCCCCATCCCAACGTAAAAGAGCCAATTCAGTTGATACTCGTCTCGAAAAATAAATGAAGTATCCTGGATAAAAGAGATTGCGAAAATGCCTGAGGCTGCTGCAAAAAGAGCTCTTGGAAAAGTAGGGGTCACTGTTATTTTCCGTTGATCCGTGCACCGTTAAGTTCGGCGGATCCGTCTTGAAGCACAGGTGAGAGATATCTCTGAGGGAAATTTTGATAGGTAACTGGCCTGCGAAAACGCAGAATCGCCTTAGCCCCAACAGAGGTGAATAACGGATTGGTGGAAGCGGGATATGGCCCGCCATGGTGCATCGCCCACGTAACTGCCAATCCAGTTGGCCATTGATTCCACACGATGCGGCCACTGATACGTTCCAAATGTGAAATCAGCAGAGAAAGATCCATGGGATCACTTTCAGTAGCGTGAATTCCACTGGTGAGCGTGCCCGAGAAAGATTCTGCAACTTTGAGCAATTCAGCAGAATCTGAGCAATCTACAACTACCGCAGTTGGTCCAAATACTTCTCGGCGAGCACTTTCTCCAGCCGCTAAGAAATCTTTTCCTGAAATTGTGTAGACCGATACATTCGTATCTCCACCGTCACTATTTTGGGCGATTAACCTCATCCCAGGCACTTGAGCAATCTCATCGCGATTCTTATCGTGCGACTTCACAATATTTGAGTTTAAAAGCTTCTGTGCAGGTGCAACTGATACAAGTGTTGAAAGCTCTGTGTTAATTGCACTCGCACCATCAACAATTAAAAAGCCAGGCTTAGTACAGAACTGGCCGGCACCCATCGTGATTGAGCCTAGAAATCCTTCAGCAGTTTCTTTCGCTTTATCTGACGCTGCAGCACGAGTAACAAAGACAGGGTTAAGGCCACCTAACTCTCCATAGAAAGGAATTGGATTCTCGCGACGATTGGCTACATCAAAGAGCGCGCGTCCACCATGTGTGGAACCGGTAAATGCAATTGCAGCGGTAAGCGGATGTTCAACTAGAGCTAATCCAGAATCAAAATCTTCGACAAGAGAGATAAGTCCGGCAGGTGCACCTGCCTTGAGGGCTGCAGCAATCATAATCTCACCCACCATTCGAGAAACACGTGGATGTCCAGGATTAACCTTGATGACAACCGCACATCCTGCAGCAAGTGCTGCTGCTGTATCGCCTCCTGCAACTCCGAATGCAAATGGAAAGTTACTCGCACCGAATACACCAACAACACCCAGTGACGTTGTTTTCAAACGCAAATCAGGACGAGGCGGAGTAAGTGATGCATCTGCGTAATCAATTGTTATATCTAAATATGTTCGATCCTCAACCGCACGAGCCATGAGGCGTAATTGACCAGTTGTTCGCCCCACTTCGCCAGTCAGGCGCGCCTCAGGAAGATTTGTCTCCTCCATCGCTACCGGAACTAGCTCTGATTTAGCGCTATCAAGGGCTTCAGCTATAGATTCTAGGAGAGCCACAATCTTTGCACTCTCCCAATTACGAATCTGCAACCAGGCAGCATGTGCATCTCTGACTTGTCTATCCAGTGTCATATTAATCTCTCATCTCTTCGGGAGACCAGCATCACTGGATTATTGAGTTCACCTAGAACTCCACCATTTATCTTTACAACATCACCCTCATGAAGAGTGAACTCTGCATCAGGAACAATTCCCGTTCCAGTAAAGAGCATCGCCCCCGTTGGCATTGAAAGTGTACGAAAGAGCCAATCAACAAGCTCTTCAAATCCCCGCTTCATTTGTGCACTAGATGATGAACCTGTAAAGACTTCAGTTCCTTTTCGTTCGACACTAAGCGTGTAAGGAAATACTGCTTCGGCAATCTCCCATGATGGAACAATAAAACTACCAATCGTGCAGGCCTTCTCATATGACTTAGCTTGCGGAAGATAGAGAGTATTTTCTCCTTCAATAGACCGCGAACTCATATCGTTTCCAATGGTGTATCCAAAGATCTCTTTATGTGAGTTAACAACTAAAACAACTTCAGCCTCCGGCACATCCCAACCAGAGTCACGACGGATTCCAACAGGTTCACCGTTAGGAATCACTCTCCATCCCACCGCTTTATAAAAAATCTCCGGTCTATCAGCATCATAGACACGGCTATAGAGATCAGGAACGTCAGACTCCTCCATGCGCCCCACTTTGCTTCTTAAGTAGGTAACTCCACATGCCCACACTTCGTGATGAGAATCTATTGGTGCCGCCACATGTGTTGGCGCTTTCACGGGAGTGTTTGCTGCTTCAATAATTGAGCGTGCTTCTTTTATATCCATAGAGAGCAAATCGGTGAGTGAGTGTTTTATCGAGAAATACTCTCCGCTGAGTTCAACTAGAAGAGTGTTGTCGCTTTTATAGATTCGTCTCATACTGGAATCCTACAGAAATCCTATAGGGTTATAAAGGTACCAATGAAGATAAACCCACTTTTGGAGGGCTAAGGCTTAGACCTTAGCCATTGCGTCGTGAAGCGATCAGGGCAAGAATATTGGCCAATCTATCTTTTCTATCTTGGATCTCCACCATCTCTGTCTCTATCGCCTTCTTGATACCCGCATATGAGGAACGCTCGTCTTGCGAGAGCTCTTTTACCACTCGAGTAAGAGTGGCCTTGTGCTTGCTCTCCATAGGTATCAGTCCAATCTCAATCAAACTATTGGAGTAGATAGTTTTCACTCGCTCAGAGTCGATGATGCCAAGAACTTCGTACTTGCGTGCCACTTTTAGAACTTGGGTGATGTCTACTCGAGATTCCTCGGGGAGGGCGAAGATTTCAGTGTGTAACTGATCAATGTTTTCGTTTGTAACACCGGCGATCTCAGCCTGATTGAAGGTTTCAATCATTACCTTCTCAGGACTTTTAAACTTCCTTAAGATCTCAGCACGAGCGGACTTCTTATCCGCTTCTCGTTTAGCGGCCGCGGCGCGATCTGCCAATGTTTTTTGCGCTGCAATCTCCTCATCAGTGGCGGGAGTTGTTATGGAGATACTGGCGCTTGAAGATGCAGATGTTCCAACGCTATTTGAGGCTGTAACTCTGAATGTGTAAGCGGTAGAGGAAGTTAGCCCTGTAACAATGATGCTCCCGGATCCTGATTGAAATATCTGCCCCGTAATTGAGCCCGGCGTAGAGGTTGCAGTATAAGTTTCAATTGTTGCGCCACCATTGCTCGTTGGCGCTGTAAAAGCTACTGATGCACTAGTAGGTGAGAGTGAAGTAACGCTGCCAATTGTTGGTGCACCCGGTACAGTGACATCTGGAGTAGCAACTAAGCGATAAGTACTGTTCCCTCCTGAAATAATGTCTCCATTTGATGCAATCAGTAATCCTTGAAGAATGTATCCCGAGGTAGAACTTAAATTAGTCAGAGTATTTGCGGAAAGTGATGTTTGAAAGACAGTTCTAGACGTTGGCGAAATTACCTTAGTTGTTCCGCCATATACATTCGCATAAATTGCGTCAGACGCGTCAGAATCAATACCCGCATATCTAGTAGTACCAAAAACAGTGAGTTTTTCAACCGTATTAGCTGTAACGGACTGCCCAAATAATGTCCCTGTGCTCACTGGCATTACGAAAACACCTTGCAAGCCCCATCCGTCCGAGATAAAAATATTGCCCGAACTGTCAACAGCCAAATCCCAAAACCAATTTGATCCATTTGAGTAGAGGGTTTTTGAGGTATTAGCAGTTACCGATTGCCCAAATAATGTTCCTGATGCGGCTGGCAAAACCGAAAAGGTGCCGGTTGCTATGTAGACGCCAAAAAGGTTCCCGGCACTATCGAAATCTAAACCACCACGAAGTCCCGTGCCGCTGGCTATTTGAGTGACGGTATTGGCTGTAAGTGAAACTCCAAATAGTGTTTGACCAGAGCTGGAAAGTCCGTAAATATCTCCATTTGCTAACGACCAAACTAAAATTCCACCTGAACTTATTGCAATACCTGCGGGGTTTGAAACGGCAACGATGGTTTTAGGCGTTCCTGCAGTGACTGCCTGCCCGAAAAGTGTTCCTGTCGTGGCGGGAACAACGACGATTCCTTTTTTACTCGAATCAGAATTATGGTCGTCGGCAATATAAATATTGCCAGCAGAGTCCTCAGCCAAACCCACCGGATATCCCAAGCTGTAAATAGTGGTTGCGGTAACGCCAGCAAAAGCCTGACTGGTTGAATAAAACGGCATAAGTAAAATCAATATCAACGAGATTGATTTTCTTAAGTTCATTTATTTTCCTTCGGCTATCGATGCACCTGAGGAAGGGTAGTACAACTCGCTGGCTCGCGCCTTGTGCCCTCGGTGGGGGTCGAACCCACACTTGGAGGATTTTAAGTCCTCTGCCTCTGCCATTGGGCTACGAGGGCCAAGGTGGGTGAGTCTACATCCTGTTAGATAGTGAAAGTTCAGCGCTACTTACTTAGAGGAACGTCGCTTACGCATATTTTCGGAGATCATCAACCAAATCAATGCCGGAACTAAGTCGATGCTGCGCTTAGCAAACCACTTGGCTCCATTTGTAATCAGCCAATACATCTCAAACTTCTTTGAGACATTAACTTCGGTTGGGATTTTCTTCGCTGATCGACGTGGCAATGAGAGATGTCGACGCACAGAATCTGCGATGTGTTGGTGACCCAGTGCGGAAGGATGCATGCGATCTACGTGCCACATGCGACGCTCGTGTGCGATTCTAGAATTCCATGTTGGCACAACTATTCCGAGTCCGTCGCCTGCAAGTTCGTCGAGAATCTCATTAATGATAATGACGCGGTCACTCAAGATTCGACGTAGAGACATTGGTCCAGGGGCGGTTCTGATTGGATCTGGGAGACCGAGCATGACGACGAGGGATCCGATCTCTATCGCTGATTTACTGATTGTTTCAAGACATGTGCGGATCTCTTCTGGAGAGAAATCACCGCGTAGAACATCGTTTGTACCGATGCAGATCAGCACCATGTGTGGTCGATATGCGATCACTGCAGGTAATTGATTGGTTGGTAGATGACGTGCACGAGCACCGTTCTTAGCAACATTTACAAAACGTTCAGCCTTTAGATCGTGAGCGATACGACCTGTCCAACCAAAGCCAACTGATGAGATCTCATTTCCGTGATCGCCTACTCCAAAGACTGAGCTATCTCCCATTGCGATGATTCGCATATCTTCAACATGGCGAAGAGCGAGGGCTAGTTCGGATTGAGATACGAGTGGGGCGATGAACGGCTTGATCGGTGTATTCATGATGCGACATCCCATCTATAGAATCGGAGTAACTGATCTGCAGTCTCTTTCCATGTGAATTTCTCAGCTCGTGCACGTGCATTGGTGCGAGTCTCCTCGCGATCTAATCCATTGAATTCAACGATTGCATCTGCCCAGTCGGAAGCCGAGCGGGTAAGTGCGCGTCCAGATTCTTCGCAGATAATCTCTGAGATGGCAGCCTCTGATCGACAAATAACTGGTGTGCCAGAGGCGAGAGTTTCTAGGGCAGCCAACCCAAATGTTTCAATCGGGCCAACTGCGAGAAATGTTGTAGCCCCCGCCATTAGATGGGAGAGCGCGTTGCGATCTGAAACAAAGCCTAAGAGCAGCACATTAAGGTCATCGCGTTTAATGACCTGCTTCATCTTGGATTCGAGTGGTCCACTTCCTGCAATTACAAGTGGAGTCAGGATTCCTCGCGTCTTTAATTCTTGCGCAATTTCTAGGAGAAAGAGCGGGTCTTTCTCCTTCGATAACCGTGTGCAAGCAAAGATGTAGTTGTCTGGGAAATAGGCGAAAGCTTTATTTTCTACTTCTCGAATACGTGGATCAAATTTTTCTAGGTCCACACCTAACGGAACAGATACGAGTTTTGCCTTAGGAGAGTGATCTACCTTTAAGCCGAGTTGTTCAAACTCTTCTGCTGCAAAATTGGTCGTTGCAACAATTCGCCCAACAGAGTCCCGAGTCTTTCTATTCCATTGACGGACCAGAGTCCCTTGAAAGGGAAGATGGCGAGCGAAGCTACGAACGATCCCATCTACTCTTTCGTGAGCAAAGAACGTTGTTGGGATACCGCGAGATCTAGCCCAACGAGCGGCAGTTAGTAGGGTTGTGCGATCTGAGATTTCTAGAATATCTGGCCTGAAATCTTGGAGTTTTCCGATAACTTTCTTCGGTTTCACAATCATTCTGTAGCCACCAGAGAACGGGATCTGTGGCGCTGCAACAGTTACTCGAGAAACGGCACCATTGCTTTCGTATGAATCTTTCTTACCAGGGACAATAAGTAAGACTGTGTGACCCGACTTTGCATATTGCAGACTTAGTTCGTTCATTGTGGTGCGAAGCCCACCGCTCTTTGGACCGTACATATTTGCAATATGAGCGATTCGCGTCATGAGGCTTGCATCCCATGTTCGTCGTTGTGGCGCTTATTCTCAAGAACCTCATTAAAGATTTCAACGAGTTGATTACACACGTGATCCCAGGTCTTTCCCTGGACCTTGGAATAGGCGGAGGCAGACATCTGATTGAGTTGTTCTCGATCGAAGATGGTGCGCAGAACCTTCTTACGAATATCCAAATTCTCGCCTGGCTCATAAAGGAAGCCATCTACACCATCAATAATCAAATCTTTTGGGCCACCGGCATTGGGTGCGACAACAGCTAAACCAGCAGCCATTGCTTCTTGAATAACCTGACAGAAGGTTTCGTTCTCACCAGTTGTAATTAAGAGATCCATCGAAGCAACAGCTTTGCTGAGTTCTTTTCCACTGAGATGACCTGTGAAGATTGCTTTGGGTAGAGCCTTTTCTAAACTCTCGCGCGTTGGACCTTCACCGACAATGACTTGCAGAATCTTCTTACCAGCCAGCAACCCCACGTCACCGATGGTGGCAAGTTTATGCACCTGCTTCTCCGGTGCTAATCTTCCAACGAAACCGATTACGAGAGTCTCTGAATCAGCGCCCCAGTACTTACGTAGTTTTTCAGATCGCCATTTTGGATTGAATTGTTCAAGATCTACACCTCGTCCCCAATGGCGAATATTCTCGATCTGCAATGATTGTAAGAATGCAATTGAATCTGTAGAAGGTGCGAGAGTTACCGTTGATCCTGTGTGAATCTTTCTTAGTCTCTTCTCCACAATTGTCTTGGCAGTGTTAAGGCCATAGAAATCAATGAATCCAGAGACATCTGTTTGATAATTTGCGATAACGGGAATATTGCATCGGACTCCCGCCTTGCGAACTTGTTCACCTAGTAGGAACGGTGAGGCGAGATAGATAATGTCTGGCTTAAAATCTTCAAGAATCGGTATGAGTGTCTTGACTTTCACTCGTGGAATATCTACCTGCGCAATTCTCTTGAGAGCAAGTGCTGGAACTCGTCGGATTTGGATCTCTTCTACCTGTGAGGGTCCATCTCCGGAGGCGATCACGAGTACTTCATGCCCTTGGGCTTTTAAGTAGCGCGAGACTCGAAGCACCGAGTTGGTGACTCCGTTAGAGCGCGGAAGGAAGGATTCCGCAGATATAAGAACTCGCATGGTCAATTTATACGGGGCTTGCCTTACATAGCCCCCTACATTGTGGAAAGTTCATCTTAACTCTAGACGTAATTTCTGGAAGAAAATATCAATATCTGTTTACTTTCCGTTCAACTAATAAAGTGCCTTTGAGATCTTTGCCCTGTCACTATGAAGTCCATGAGAAACCAGGGTCAGCGTGCAGCGTTCTTTGATCTAGATAACACACTCATCGACGGCTCATCTATCTACTATTTCGTCCGCGGAATGACTAAATCGGGCGAGATAAAGAACCGTGACATCTTCCGATTTGCTTGGGATAACTACCGATTCCGTAAGTCACGCGAAGAGAGCTCTTCGAATATGGCCTATGCCACCAAGAGAATTCTAGATTTTGCGCGAGGACGCTCGCACAGCACTATTAGTGAACTGTGTGAAGAGATCGTTCATGACTTTCTTCCCAAGAAACTATTTCCACAGATGAAAGAGCGAATCGAAGAGCACCAGAGCATCGGTCACCACACGTGGATTGTTTCGGCATCACCGATTGAGATTGCATCAGTTGTTGCACGTAAATTGGGAATGACGGGTGCCATAGCCACAACTGGTGAAGTAGTTGATGGTCATTACACAGGTAATCTGCCAGGTGGAGCCATGCATGGAATCAATAAAGCTAACGCCGTTCGTTCTCTCGCTTCCGCAAACACTTATGATTTAAATAATTCATTCGCATATAGCGACTCCGTGAATGATCTTCCACTTCTTGTGAGCGTGGGTAATCCCTTTATAGTCAATCCCAATAAAGCACTGAAGGTAATTGCTACAAAGAATGAATGGCCAGTGCTGGTCGCATAGATGCAGATCTGGACGCATAGAGGAAACCCTGGTCCTGAGAATACGCTTGAAGGATTTTCTCAAGCATGGATTGATGGAATCAGGCACTTTGAAACAGATATTCATTGCACCAGCGACGGAGTTTTAGTACTCGCACACGATAGCGATATCTCAAGACTTACCGGCCAGAGGAAAGAAATAAACGATATTTCTTGGCAAGAACTTCAAGAACATAAAATTGATGGCGAGTTTGATTGGACCACACTCGATGAGTTACATACTCAATACGATCAGGCGCAAATCTCAGTAGATATCAAATCTGACCATGCCTTAGAGCCTTTTCTGCAATGGGCAGAAGGGAAAGACCTCTCCAACTACATCGTGGGATCCTTCTCTGCTGAGCGAGTAAATCGGGTCCGAGAGGAGTTCCCAACGTTGACAACTGCTCTTACATCCAAGGAAATTCTCTTTATCGCCGCTGGTTTGGGCCGTCTCTTGCCTGGACATTCGGCAAAGCGAGTTGCAATGGTTCCACCACGATTCAAGGGAATCAAGATTCTCACGCGTTCATTTGTTGATTTCTGTTCAGCTCATTCTATTGATATCAATGTGTGGACAATAAATTCAGATGAAGAGCTTGATCAGATCCGTCACTTACCGATCAGTGGAATTATCACCGACCACTACCGTAGATTTATTTAGATATCCCTGCAGCTTTTGCAGCCTCTTTTATCACCTTATCGAGCATTGCTTTAGTGAGTTTTCCCGTAAATGTGTTTTGTTGGCTTGGATGATACGAGCCGATGATGGTGATCTTTTTATCTCCATCTTTGAATATGACTTTGGCTCCGTGTGCAAACTTTGTTGTGACAATTTCATGACCGAGTTGGCGAAGGGTTGTAATTGTTGCCTGCCAAGCAAAAGAGCCGAGTGCCAGATATGCATTGGTCGTCTTGCTAGCAAGTTGAAACTCATGTGTGAGAAATGGTGCGCAGGTGTGGCGCTCTTCAGTGCTTGGCTTGTTATCAGGTGGCGCACAACGAACAGCACAGGCAATGCGAGTATCGATAAGTTCTTGCCCATCTTTGATTGAGACACTCGTTGGAATTGTCGCAAGACCTGCACGATGAAGAGAACCGTAGAGCCAATCCCCCGAACTATCTCCGGTAAAGATACGTCCTGTTCTATTTGCACCATGAGCACCAGGTGCAAGGCCAATAATCATTAACTTGGGTTTATCACTGCCAAATGATGGAACAGGCTTACCCCAGTACTTTTCGTCTTCATATGCTTTTCGTTTTGTAACCGCTACTTCTTCACGCCATTGCACAAGACGTGGGCAGGCGGTGCAGGCGATAATCTCTTTATTGAGCAGTGGCAGAGTTTTAGACGAACTATGTGGCAAGTGACCAAGCCATTCCATCGAGAATGTCAGATTCTGATGCAACGAATTCAGTGGCATCTGTTGCGTGCATGATGCGAGAGAGAACGAGTGATCCGGCTGAAATGACATCCACGCGACCTGGGTGCATATAACCGAGTGCGGCGCGTTCTTCTTGAGTGCTGCGCAAGAACATCTTTGAGGTGCTGTGCACTTTCTCGGCAGGGATCCGCGAAAGGTGTATTGAATAACGGTCATATGTTGGTAGATCAAGAGCTGCTGCAGCAACGGTGGTAGCAGTACCAGCAACTGCGATCAGGGTCTTTGCTTGTGTGATTGGAACAATCTTTGCAGCTTGTGCGATTGCTTCATCGATATCTTCAGTGGCAGATGCGACCTGGCCGCTATCTGGAAGATCGTGGGTGAAGTGGCGCTCGGACATGCGCACACAACCGATGTTGACGCTCTTTGCGAATTCGACTTTATCTGTGCCGAAGACAAACTCTGTCGATCCACCGCCGATATCAATGACAAGAAAAGGTCCATCAGATGGTGGGAGATCGCGGGTTGCACCGAGAAATGAGAGAGATGCTTCTTCTTCGCCAGAGATTACTTCAGGGCGAACACCTAAACGCTCAAAGACGCCTTCGATAAAGAGATCGCGGTTAGTGGCATCGCGGGTGGCACTTGTGGCACAGAAGCGAATCTTTTCAACGCCACGTTTTGCGATCTCTGCTGCGTATAGATCAACAGCTGCGAGTGTGCGAGTGATTGCATCAGGGTGGAATTGGCCGGTTTTATCAACGCCTTGGCCAAGTCGAACAACTTCCATGAGGCGTGTTACTTCGCGGAATGAGTCGCCTTCGATATCTGCAATCAGTAAACGAATGGAGTTTGTTCCACAATCAATGGCTGCTACTCGCATGGTTCGGTTTTCCACCATTGCGGTAATTGCGCGAGTGCTTCATCACCGAGTGGATTTACACCAGGACCAGCAGAGAGTGAATGTGCAACGAGTGAATGTAAACACTTCACGCGATTGGGCATTCCTCCCGCAGAGATTCCGTCGACTTCGGGAACATCCATCTTCAGCGCAGCACGTGCAGCAAGGTAATCATCGTGGGCGGCAGCGTAAGCTCCTGCAAGTTCGGCATCGGTCTCAAGGCGCTCATTCATTGTGGCCATTAACCCAGTTGATTCAAGCGTTGAAATTGCGGCAGTTAGACGAGGGCAGGTGGCATAGTAAAACGTTGGAAATGGTTCGCCGTGGCTAAGGCGTGGAGGTGTTTCAACAACTGCAGCGTTTCCGCAGGGACAGCGATAAGCAATAGCGTGCACATCGCGCGGAGTGCGGCCAAGTTGGGTTTCAATGCAGGTGAGATCTTGTGCGGTAACTTTTTTATCGTTGTGATCAATCATCACTTCTCGCCAGTGACTTGAGTGATCGAGGCGATCATTCTCGTGTACCAAGGTGAGCCATCTTCGAGTTGATCGGCGACCTTATTTGCAACCACTTCTGGTTCGCCATCTGGTGTTCCGGTGACGATGTACTGACGCTCACCTGGCATCACAAAGTGAAGACGTTCGCGTGCTTGCGCTTTAACGTATTCAGGATCTTGCCAGCGCATCAACTCAAGGCGGGCTGCTTCAAGGGCTGCGCGGTCATCATTGACTTGTGCCTGCAACGCATTGATCTGTGCGCGTTGATTAAAGTAATGCTGAATCGGTGGCGCTAAGACAAGTGCGAAGATAAAGAAGATGGTTACTAGAGCGAAGGTACGTGTTGAACCAGGGCGTCGCGAAGAAAAAACTCGCTTTGGCTTAGGCCGACGCACCTGAAGTAATCCTTACCGTCGATTAATTCTTAAACCGTGGAAATGCAGCACGACCGGCATAGACGGCGCCTGCTGCAAGTTCTTCTTCGATGCGAAGCAATTGGTTGTATTTAGCAACGCGCTCACTTCGTGCAGGTGCACCTGTTTTGATCTGTCCGCAGTTTGTTGCAACTGCGATATCAGCAATAGTGGTGTCTTCGGTCTCACCTGAACGGTGGCTGAGCATGCTGCGGTATCCGGCACGGTGTGCCATATCGACTGCATCAAGTGTTTCAGTCAGTGTTCCGATCTGGTTTACCTTTACGAGAAGAGCGTTTGCTGTATTTCCAGCGATTCCCTTTGAAAGTCGTGTTGGGTTAGTGACGAAGAGATCGTCTCCGACAATCTGAAGCTTTGAGCCAAGTGATGCTGTCATTGCAGTCCAGCCCGCCCAGTCATCTTCATCCAGTGGATCTTCAATAGATACCAAAGGATAAGCAGATACGAGCTCTGCGTAGTAGGCGATCATTTCTTCCGACGTGCGAAGTGATCCCTCAAATTTATACTTGCCACCTTCATGGAACTCAGTCGCTGCAACATCCATTGCGAGTGCGACATCTTTACCTGGCTTAAGTCCTGCTGCTTCAATCGCTTCAAGAATCAGATCGAGTGCGGCGCGATTACTCTCAAGGTTTGGAGCGAATCCACCTTCGTCACCAACGCTTGTGGCAAGTCCGCGCTTTTTCAATACTGCTTTGAGTGAATGGTAAATCTCAGCACCCCAGCGAAGTGATTCACGGAATGATTCAGCGCCGATTGGGGCAACCATAAACTCTTGGATATCAACGTTTGTATCTGCATGTGCGCCACCGTTGAGGATGTTCATCATTGGGACTGGAAGCACGTGGGCATTTGGCCCGCCGAGGTATGAGAAGAGTGAGAGGTCTGCCGATTCTGCTGATGCCTTTGCTACCGCGAGTGAGACACCGAGAATTGAGTTCGCGCCGAGTTTTGATTTATTTGGTGTGCCGTCGAGATCAATCATCTCTGCATCAATCATGCGCTGATCGCGTGAATCAAAACCTACGATTGCAGATGCAATTTCGTTGTTAACAAAAGCGACTGCCTTTTCAACACCTTTACCTGAGTAGCGCTTGCCACCATCACGTAATTCGGATGCTTCAAATGCTCCGGTTGATGCACCACTTGGGACGCCGGCGCGAGCGAATGCGCCATCTTCTAGGAGAACTTCGACTTCAACCGTTGGATTTCCACGGGAATCAAGAATTTCACGAGCGCCAATTGCTTCGATAATTGCCATAAGAGGACTCCTTAAAAGAGTGACTTAAATATTCACAATCTGCGCTCAACGATGAACGATTGTGCTGGGGCTAATACTACCCTGCCTCAGATTGGCGGATCTTCTCGATCATTTCTCGCGCC
Source organism: Actinomycetota bacterium (assembly GCA_009702965.1). Lineage (GTDB taxonomy): Bacteria > Actinomycetota > Actinomycetes > Nanopelagicales > Nanopelagicaceae > Planktophila. The sequence goes on from WLHB01000004.1 coordinate 35,373, forward strand.
TGCCCACGTAGCGCGCTCTCAGGATCAATATTGTGTTGATGCGCCCATGCAATTATCGAGGCTAACGCTTCTCCGATTGTGGCTTCACTTGGGGATTGCTCGACGGCTTGAGTAGCAGTTGCGATATCGGTCATCGGTAGCTCAACTTTATATTTCTCGGCGCGATAGATCAGTTTTTCTACAAGTGGGAGCGCTGGCTGAGCCATCGCAATGCCATCAAGACTTGATGTGCGCCCCTTTTCCTTCGCCTTAATTGCTTCCCAGTTTTCGATAACTTCATCCATGTCATCAACTTCAAGGCCCTCAAAGACATGTGGGTGTCGGCGGATCAACTTATCTGCAATTAACTTTGCGACATCTTCAATAGAGAATGGATCAGTTGGATGATCTTGTGCCATGCGCGAGTGAAAATACACTTGTAATAAAACATCGCCGAGCTCTTCGCGCATACCAATTCGGTCGCCATCACCGAGCGCATCAATAAATTCGTAAGACTCTTCGAGCAAATACTTTACGAGTGACTCGTGCGTCTGTTCAGCATCCCATGGACAACCACCGGGTGAACGGAGGCGATCCATCACTTCAGCAAGACGCAGAAGCTCAGACATAGTTGGAAGGTCTTCGCTCTGAATTATTCAGTAGAAGGAGTAACAGCATCGCTGGCAACAACTGCTGCGATGATCTGACCTGTTGTTGCATCCCATTTACCGTAGCGTGGGTTCACATTAATCTTGAGCTCAGTTACCTTTTCAACAAAGAGTTCTTGTATGCGCGGTTGAATTTCTTCTTCAGCGAAACCTGTCTGAGCGAGCGCTTGACCAATTTTTTCGGTAACCAATATTGCACGAAGGTATGGCTCAAGATCTTGTGGTGCAATTGATGCTGCTACGAGTGCTTGTGGAAGTAGCTCTTCGCCGCCAACTTGTTCAACAATCTCAGCACGGCGTGAAGCAACTTCAGAGTTGGTGACTTCAATCTTGAGATCTTCAGCAACGGCTGTAAAGCCTGCGATAAGTAGTTGGAATTGCAGTTGATTGCGCACGAGAGTCTCGCCTGTCTCTAACTGCATCTGTGTTGTGTCGACCTTTGCACGCTCAGCCAGGACAACATCTACATTCGCCAAAAGCTCTGTCGTCGTAATCTTTGTATCGCCAAGAGTCAGAGCAGAGTCAACATTTGAGCATCCAGTAAGGACGAGTGCGGTTGCAAGTGCCAGAGCAGTCAGGATCTTCTTCACGGTTTTCTCTCTTTCGTCGTTAACTCTTCCAGGGCCGTGGATATCCAGACCAGGAGAGAAGTATCCCCCATCTGAGGAGATAGATTGGACGGGCTCCACCCGCTGGGTTTAGGAATCGTCACCATCACGCTATCTGTCGCATTCTTATAGAGAGATCCTGGGTATAGACGGGTGAGGCGTAACTGTTTCGATTCAGGAAGAGGCAGCGGGGTAATCCGTAGATATTTGCCGGTTGAGACTAATTCGGTGATGCCGAGCGCCTTTGCCTGAGCTCGTAGCGCAGCAACTTTAAGTAAGACTTGCGCTTCTTCGGGCAATGGTCCAAATCGATCGTGCAATTCACCTTCGATGGCATCTACATCTGATTGTGTCGCAACATCGGCAAGGCGACGATAGAGATCTAGTCGAAGTCTTTCACCCGGAACATATTCAGCCGAAAGATGTGCGTTAACTGGTAACTCAACTTTACACTCGTGATTTTTCTCATCCGTTGCGATGATTCCTGCTTTGTAATCATGTACCGCTTCGCCAACCATGCGCATGTAAAGGTCGAATCCCACATCTGCAATATGACCAGATTGCTCACCGCCCAAAAGATTTCCTGCGCCACGAATCTCTAGATCTTTTAGCGCAACTCGCATACCTGCACCTAGGTCTGTATTTGTGGCAATCGTCTTGAGGCGATCGAGTGCGACTTCAGAAATTGGTTGATCTGCCGGGTAAAGGAAGTACGCGTAGGCGCGTTCGCGTCCACGACCGACTCTTCCTCGCAATTGGTGAAGTTGTGAGAGACCAAAGTTATCGGCGCGTTCAACGATCAGAGTATTTGCATTAGCAATATCGAGACCGCTCTCCACAATTGTTGTGCAGACAAGTACATCAAAGTCTCGATTCCAGAATGCAAGAATCACATCTTCCAGTGCACCTTCACTCATCTGTCCATGTGCAACGCGAATTCGCGCCTCAGGGACAAGGTCTTGAATCTTTGCAGCGGCACGATCGATTGATTCCACTCGATTGTGCAGATAAAAAATCTGACCATCACGTAAAAGTTCACGATGGATTGCCGCCCGTATCTGGGCATCATCTGCCGGACCCACATAGGTCAAAATCGGATGGCGCTCTTCAGGTGGTGTAGTGATCGTTGACATCTCACGGATACCAGTCACAGCCATCTCAAGTGTGCGTGGAATCGGTGTTGCAGACATCGCTAAAACATCCACTGTTGTGCGTAATTTCTTCAGGGATTCTTTCTGTTCAACTCCAAAGCGTTGCTCTTCATCAACAATGACCAGGCCAAGATCCTTGAAAACAACATCCTGTGAGAGCAAACGGTGGGTTCCGATAATGACATCAGCGCTGCCATTGAGCGTTTCATCAAGGATCGCCTTCGCCTCTTTCACGCTATTAAAGCGCGATAAGCCCGCAACTTTGATTGGGAAACCTGCATAACGCTCTGCAAAAGTCTTTGTATGTTGCTGAACAAGAAGAGTTGTGGGAACAAGCACCGCAACTTGTTTTCCATCTTGCACGGCCTTGAAGGCGGCGCGAATTGCGATCTCAGTCTTTCCATATCCAACATCACCGCAGATGATGCGATCCATGGGATACGGGCGTTCCATATCCAGTTTCACATCTTCAATGGTGGAGAGTTGATCAGGAGTTTCAATGTAAGAGAAGGCATCTTCTAGCTCTCGCTGCCATGGCGTATCGGGTGAGAAGGCAAACCCTGGCGCACTTGTACGCGCTGCATACAATCTAATGAGTTCACCAGCAATTGCCTTTACCGCTTTACGTGCACGTCCCTTTGCCTTCTGCCATTCACCGCTACCAATTCGGTGAACTGTTGGGGATTCACCACCGATGTACTTACTCACTTGTTCAAGCGAATCGGTCGGAACAAAGATGCGGTCCCCTGGTTGTCCACGCTTTGCCGATGCATACTCAATTACAAGATATTCACGAGTCACGGTATTGACAGTGCGCGCTGTCATTTCAATATAGCGACCGATTCCATGTTGTTCGTGAACTATAAAATCTCCAGCTTTGAGTTCAAGTGGATCAACGGCCTGCTTACGCTTTGATGGCATCTTTGCACTATCGCGCCCACTTGATTTGCTGCCCGAGAGATCGCGCTCTGTGACATAGAGAATTCCAGAGTCTTCAGATGAGAAGCCATAAGCGATTGTTGATTGGCAGAGATGTATCGCACCTTTAGCCGGAATCTCATTGAGTGATTGCATAACCTTGACCGGCAAATCTGCAGCGCGGAATACGCCTGCAAATCGTTCGATCATGCCATGTCCTGATGCTGAGAAGATAACGCTCTGCTGCGTTGAGAGCCCTGTGCGCAGTAACTCGATGACCCGATCACTATCGCCGCGCATAGGTTCTATCGCAGTGAAATCTAAGAATGTGGCACTTGTATCAAGGTCGCTACCAAAGCTATTAAGTGATCTAGCGGTAAGGCCCGCTTCCACAATTACTGCATGCAGTTCATCCCAATCAAGATATGTTGTAGCTTCAACTGGAAGAGGCGCAGTAGCACCGATTGATGCGCCCGACCAAGCGGCCTGAAAGAACTCGTCATTGGTAGCAATAAGGTCTGCAGTACGCGATTTGATTCGTTCGTCATCAATAAAAATCACTTCACTCTTTGTAGGCATGCGCGAAGTAATCGTCTCAAGTTCATCGATGAGCATCGGAACTAGGGATTCCATTCCATCGCATGAAATTCCTTGAGCAATTTTTCCAAGAATCTCTGAGGCCGATGGATATTTATTCTCGAGTTTGCCGGCACGTTCCTGAACTTCGGGCGTCAGAATGAATTCGCGGCAAGGAAGAATTTCAATCTTCTCAGTAACAGGGGTTTGGGTACGCTGATCAGAGACATCGAAGTACTTCATCTCTTCAATTTCATCACCGAAGAAATCAATGCGCACGGGATGAATGGCTAGAGGGAAGAACACGTCAATAATTCCACCGCGAACAGCAAACTCTCCACGCTTTTCAACAAGATCAGTTCTGGAGTAAGCGTTTAAAACCAAATGCTCAACGAGGCTAGTCAGTGAGATTTCTTGCCCTACTTCTAGCGTAAGTAACGGTTGTGAGGAGACCGCCGAAATAAATCTGTGAATTGCTCCTCGCACCGGTGTGATCACAATTGGATGGAGAGCGTGCGGTGTTGCCAATGAGTTCAGCGTGGCAACTCGACGCGCCACTGTGTCACTGCGTGGACTTAAGCGTTCATGAGGAAGTGTTTCCCAGGCAGGAAATTCAAGAACCACATCATGTAATTCACGTAGCTCGTGTGCCAAATCTTCTGCGCTGCGTGAAGAACTTGTGATGACAAGTAAGGGGCGCTCTTTTGCACGAGCTGCAAGAAGAAATGGGTATGACGAACTTGGTGCAATAATTTTGCTTGAGTGAAGCAGCGCGTCATTGACCTCTGGGTTTATCTCGATGGCTGAGATAACACCGCGCATATTTCACCCCCCAATAGCAACTGGCCCCGCTTGGTCAAGACCAGGGGGCTATGAGCAAAGTCTACGGTGTGTGCGATGCACAGATTTCCCTGCGAGAATATGCGCATGACAAATCAGGATGAGTCGCTGCGCGCTGATGTGCGTCGATTAGGCGATCTCCTTGGTCAAACCCTCGTCCGTCAAGAAGGGCAAGAGCTTCTCGATCTGGTTGAAAGCGTGCGAAAGGCTGTACGCGAAGGAACTGGCGGAGAAGTTCTTAAGGATTTATCGGTAGATGATTCGATCCAGCTCGTTCGAGCATTTAGTACTTATTTTCATTTGGCAAATGTCGCCGAGCAGGTAAACCGAGTACGTATTATTTCAGAATCTCGCGAGTTCAACGGTTCATGGATTTCGCGTGCTGTAGATAAAATCATCGAAGCACAGAAGGCTCAACTTCCTGGTCATCAATTTACACAAAGCGATCTTGAGCAATGGATCAGCGAACTTAGCGTGCGCCCAGTGTTTACCGCTCACCCAACAGAGGCTGCCCGCCGATCAATTCTCAATAAACTTGGAGAGATTTCGCGCCTTCTTGATTTACCAAAAAGTGTGACAAATACACAATCACTGGCTGAAATTGTTGATCTGCTATGGCAGACAGATGAATTACGCGTTGATCGCCCTGAACCACTTGATGAAGCGATGAACGCTCTTTATTATCTAGATGATCTTGCTCGCACGACAGTGCCAGAAGTTCTTAATGAGTTTGCGCACGAGTTAAAGCGCTTAGGTGTTGATTTACCAGTTACTGCCAAGCCGCTCACATTTGGAACGTGGATTGGTGGTGATCGCGATGGCAATCCAAATATCACTCCTGAGATCACTAAGGCTGCTGTTATTCTCCAAGTGGGCCACGCCATTCGAACAACAATCGCCGCGATGGATCAATTGCGACAGATGCTTTCAGTCTCTACCCGAATTATCGGTGCGACTCCTGAACTTTCTGCTTCTGTTGAGGAAGATTTAAAACACATTCCTGAGTTTGAACCACGTTTTCGTCGACTTAATACGCAAGAGCCATACCGTTTAAAGGCGACAGCAATTGTTCATCGCTTAGCGCTCACTCGTGAACGCCATGCTCAGGGCACCCCTCATGTACCGCATCGTGATTACAAAGATACTGCCGAACTATTAGCTGACTTAACGTTGATGCGTGATTCACTCTTTGCTCACCGTGGCGAGTTAATCGCTACGGGTTTACTTGAAAGAACTATTCGCTCGGTTGCGGCCTTTGGAATAACACATGCAACCCTTGATATTCGTGAGCATTCTGATGCCCACCATACAGCTCTTTCTCAGATTATCGGTGGTTCATATTCAACACAGAGCCACGAAGAACGCTTTAAAACTCTCGTGGCATTACTTGCAGAGCCAACGAACCAGCAGACCGCATCGCTTACCGGAAATGATGCAAAGACCTTTAACACCTTTGTCGTAATCAACGAATTGATTGAGGATTTCGGACCAGAGATTATTGAGACCTACATCGTCTCGATGACAAAGGGTGCTGACGATCTGATCGCTGCAACGGTGCTTGCTAAATGGGCTGGGTTGGTTGATGTATCGGCAGATCGTGCAAAGATCGGATTTGCACCTCTACTCGAAACTGTTGCCGAACTGCGTGCAGCAGGTGAGATTCTCGAAACACTTTTATCTGATCCGACATATCGAAAAGTTGTTGAACTTCGTGGAAATATCCAAGAAGTCATGTTGGGATACTCTGATTCGAATAAAGATGCGGGAATTGCAACAAGTCAGTGGGAGATTCACCGCGCACAGCGTCAGCTTCGTGATGTTGCAATGAAATACGGAGTCCGCCTTCGTTTATTCCACGGTCGCGGAGGATCTGTTGGTCGCGGTGGCGGCCCTACGTATGAAGCTCTTGTCGCTCTTCCTTGGGGATCTATTGATGGTGAAATCAAAGTAACCGAACAAGGTGAAGTAATTAGCGATAAGTATTCATTACCTGCATTAGCCCGCGAGAATGTCGAACTTACGTTGGCGGCATCACTTGAAGCAACGATTTTAAACCGTGCTCCACGACAAGATAAAAAAGAGTTAGAGCGTTGGAATCTCTGCATGGATGTCATCTCTAATGCTTCTTTTGCGCAATACCGAAAGTTGGTCGATCATCCTGATCTTCCCGCTTATTTCTACGCCTCAACACCAGTAGAACAACTCGGAAATCTATTCCTTGGTTCACGCCCATCGCGCAGGCCAGATGCGACATCAGGTCTGGGATCTTTACGCGCGATTCCTTGGGTATTCGGATGGACCCAATCACGACAAATTGTGCCGGGCTGGTTTGGTGTGGGGTCAGGACTTAAGGCCGCACGTGATGCTGGTAAGAGCGATGATATGAAATCGATGCTTAAAGATTGGCACTTCTTCCATACATTTATCAGCAATGTAGAGATGACGCTGGCTAAGACCGATTTAGTTACAGCTCGTCGTTATGTAGAAACTCTTGTTCCGAAAGAGCTTCACCACTTCCTTGATGAGATCACTGCAGAATTCGAACTCACTGTTTCAGAGATTCTGTTGCTCACCCAGAAAGATTCGCTCTTGAGCGAACAACCTGTCCTGGCACGCACGCTACAAGTACGCGATGCCTATCTTTCACCTCTGCACTTGCTGCAGATCAACCTTCTACAGCGCGTGCGCGCTAAGGGTGACTCTGCAGATCCAACGCTGATTCGTGCGCTTCTGCTGACGATCAATGGTGTTGCTGCAGGCCTTCGAAATACTGGCTGATCTAGGAATTAAATTTTGATTGGGTGAAATCAAGCCCTTTTTCGATCAGGGATTCAACAACATCACTGCCTCGATCAATGAATTCTCCGAGAGACAGTTTTTCTTCCTTACTGAATTGCTTCAAGACAAAGTCTGCTGGATCTTGTTGACCCATTGGGCGGCCGATACCTAGACGAATTCGATAGTAATCAGGGGTATCAAAGGCAGAGGTCATTGATTTCAAACCGTTGTGGCCATTGTCGCCGCCGCCTAACTTGCTGCGGATAACTGAATATCCGATATCTAACTCATCGTGCAAGACAATAATCTTTGCGGGTTCAACTGAGTAAAAGTTAGCAAGAGCCTTTATTGGCCCGCCAGTTTCATTCATATAACTATTTGATTTAGCGAGAATTACTGGATGCGCATCAACACCAACGCCTAATTTATAGGCAGCAATTTGGGTGCGAGATTTGTGATTTGCAAGCTTTACATTGTGGCGTTTTAAAAGATGGTCAATAACCATCTGACCCACATTGTGACGGGTGGCAGCGTATTGATCCCCTGGATTACCAAGGCCCACTACCAACCACGTCATAATGAGAAAGGGTACGGGTTAAGCGTCTTTCTTTTCAGCATCTGCAGCAGGTGCCGCAGCATCTGTTGCTACTGGAGCTGCTACCTCTTCTACCGCCGCTGTTGAACGCTCAGACAAGTGAACGATAATCATCTTTGGATCGCTCACAAGAGTTGTGCCTGCAGGAAGAACAACCTCTGATGCATAACGTGATGTTCCAGCTGACATTCCTTCAATATCAAGTGTGACGAACTTAGGAATAGATGTTGCTTCAGCTTCAACTTCGATTGTGTGGTTAACGTGCTCAAGGATGCCGTCTGGATCGTGCTTTCCTTCAGTGTGAACAGGAACGTCAACGGTAACTTTCTCACCACGACGAACAAGTACGAGGTCGATGTGCTCGAGGATCTGCTTAAGTGGATGGCGAACTACTGACTTTGGAAGTGTGAGTTCAACCTTTCCATCAATATCAATGTTAAGGAGAACGTTTGACTCCTTGAGGGCTACGCCAAGTTCGCGTGCTGGCAATGTGATGTGAAGCGGCTTCTCTCCATGGCCGTAGATAACTGCTGGGACAAGTCCTGCAACGCGTGCACGACGTGAAGCACCTTTACCGAATTCGGTACGTGATGTTCCCTTGATTGATACTTCTGCCATTGTCTTACTCCCTTAGCGCTGTAGATACTTCACTTGCAATTCTTGAAGTTATTGCATGAAGTTCCAGCAGGAGTTGATCCCTACGCCGTCGATCACGGATAAATTTCACCCTCGCCGGAACAGAGCAAAGATTAGCCTGAGTTAGCTGTGTCCGTCAAAAAGGCTTGTTACTGAGCCATCTTCGAAGACTTCACGGATCGCCCGACCCAAAAGTGGGGCAATGGTGAGCACGGTGAGCTTGTCGAAACGCTTATCTTCAGCGATCGGAAGTGAGTTTGTGACAACAATTTCAACAGCACGAGACTCTTTCAAGCGCTCAACAGCAGGGCCTGAGAAGACTGCATGGGTTGCTGCGATGATGACATCTTTTGCACCCCCCTCAAAGAGGGCATCAACAGCCTTCGTAATTGTTCCTGCAGTGTCAATCATGTCATCGATAACAACGCATGTGCGACCTGTGACATCACCAACGACGCGGCCTGTTACTGATTCATTTGGAATAAGTGGATCTCGTGTCTTATGAATAAATGCGATCGGACATCCACCAAGAAGTTCTGACCAACGTTCTGCAACGCGCACTCGTCCTGAGTCAGGAGAAACAATTGTGAGCATCGAACGATCAACTTTGCTTCCAACATAATTGGCAAGCATTGGTAGAGCAAAGAGATGATCTACTGGACCATCAAAGAAACCTTGAATCTGAGAAGTGTGAAGGTCGACAACCATTAAGCGATCAGCGCCTGCAGTCTTATAAAGATCAGCCATCAATCGTGCAGAGATTGGCTCACGTCCACGGTGCTTCTTATCTTGACGAGCATATCCGTAGAAAGGTGCAACGACTGTAATGCGCTTTGCTGAAGCTCTCTTGAGAGCATCAACCATGATGAGTTGTTCCATGATCTGCTTATTTACTGGGGCAGCATGTGACTGAAGTACGAATGCATCGCAACCGCGTACAGATTCTTCGAAGCGAACGAAAATTTCACCATTTGCAAAATCATAAGCAGAGGTTGGGGTAAGTGGGACGCCTAGTTCGGATGCAACTTCATCTGCTAACTCTGGAAAACCTCGTCCTGTAAAGAGTCGTAATCTTTTTTCGGAAGTTAATCTGAGTTCGCTCACAGAAGTTAGCCCTTCTTCCCATCATCATGACGCGAGGCCGCATCTGCTGATTTTGTACCGGATCGCTTGCGCAGGACCCAACCTAATACATTTCTCTGCTTTGCCCTAGCAACTCCAATTGCTCCGGGTGGCACATCTTCAGTAATCACTGAGCCAGCGGCTGTATATGCGCCATCTCCGATCGTGATCGGGGCTACCAACATGGAATCGCTCCCGATTCGCACATGATCTCCAACCACGGTGTGGTGTTTTTCAACGCCATCGTAATTCACGAAAATTGTCGCAGCACCGATATTGCTACCCTCACCGATTGTGGCATCGCCAACATATGAAAGGTGCGGAACCTTTGAACCGTCACCAACAACAGCATTCTTCATCTCAACAAATGCTCCGGCCTTACTTGATGTGCCTAGTTGGGTACCTGGTCTTAAATATGTAAATGGTCCAACGCTTGCATTGGCACCGATCACAGCACCTGTGCAGTGAGATTCAATCACCTGCGCACCAGAGGCAACGGTGCAATTAAGCAATGTGCTGCGAGGCCCGATAACGGCGCCGCTTGCAACCTTTGTTGACCCAGCAATCCATGTACCTGGCAATAACGTGACATCACTTTCAACTGTGGCAGTTGAATCAACCCAGGTTGAGATTGGATCAACGATAGTCACGCCAGCCTTCATTAAATTATCGTTAATCAGATCGCGCAAAAGAGCAGCGCTTTCAGCAAGCTGGGCACGGTCATTAACTCCGAGAATTTCAATAAAGTCTTCGATGAGAACCGCTGCGATTGATCCACCGTCATTACGGAGGATTTCAAGAACATCGGTGAGATAGAGCTCGCCTTGTGAATTATCGTTCTTTAATTTTCCAATCGCTGCCGCAAGTTTTACACCGTCGAATGCGTAGACCCCAGAATTAACTTCGTAGATTGCCTTCTCTTCATCGCTGGCATCGCGCTCTTCAACGATACGAAGTAATGAACCATCTTCGCTGCGAACAATTCGGCCATACCCTGTTGGATCTGGGTGCTCAGCAGTCATGACAGATGCTGCAAACTTTCCTTTATGGTGAACTTCTAAAAGTGCTTCAAGTGAGGCACCTGTAAGCATCGGGGTATCCCCTGCAAGAACCAAGACAGTTCCCTGTGAACTTGTGCCTGCGAGCGCCAATTGAGTTGCATGACCGGTACCACCGCGGTGTTCTTGAAAGACCGTTGTGGCGTGAGGTGCAATTTGGGCAACATGTGCTTCAACAAGTTCACGACCTGCGCCGACGACAATGCAAAGATTTTTACCCTTGAGCCCACTTACTGCATGGAGAACATGGCCAAGAAGTGTGAGACCAGAAATTTCATGAAGAACCTTGGGAGTTGTGGATTTCATCCGCGTGCCTTCTCCAGCGGCGAGAACAACCACTGTTTCAAGGCTCATGTATTAAGTGTAACTTGCTCCGCCTGCTTATTCGGCGGGCAATATAAATTGCTCCGCCTGCTTATTCGGCGGGCAATATAAATTGCTCCGCCTGCTTATTCGGCGGGCAATATAAATTGCTCCGCCACCAGGTATCGATCCTGGACCCTGGGCTTCAAAGGCCCATGTGCTAGCCACTACACAATGGCGGAACCCGTATTCTCCCTCATTACTTGGGGTGCTGGCGACCAGAATCCGCGCAATCGTTAAATAATTTTTGCGCCCTGCACAGGACCAAAGGCCCGAGCAACGCTTCCTACAACTCCACTTGAGGTCAGGGCGACCGCTAAATCCAAGCCTGCTTCAACATCTGCAACGAGAAATGCAACAGTGGGGCCAGAGCCTGAAACTATCGCACCAAGTGCTCCATATTCCTGGCCAACATCGAGAACTAATGACAGTGCAGGACGCAACGTGCAGGCCGCACTTTGTAGATCATTGCTCAGTGATGCGCCAACGGCTTTCGCGTCCCCTGAAAGAAGTGCCTGCATTAATTGATCACTAATTCGTGGCTCTGAGATATCTAACTCTGCACGCAATCGATCACACTCTGCATAAACAGCTGGTGTTGAAAGACCGACGCTGGAAAGTGCTAAGACCCAGTGATAGGTACCTCGTGAAAGAGCAGATGTAAGTTGGTCACCGTGGCCTTGTCCAATAGCAGTTCCACCCGTGAGCATAAATGGAACATCGCTACCCAGAGATGCGGCGAAATCATGTTGTTCTTCACGAGACATTGCTAAGTCATACAGGTAATCAATTGCAACAATCATTGCAGCAGCGTCGGCGCTTCCACCAGCCATACCTCCTGCAACTGGGATGCTCTTCTTAACTTCAATATGAACATCGATCGTGATGTCATATTCAGATGCAATTAACTGCGCAGCCTTCACCGCCAAATTTGTCTGATCCGCTGGAACCCCATGGGTGTGATCTCCCACGATTGAAATAGTGATTCCTGAACCAGGGGCGCTCTTTGTGACGGTCACATCATCGAAAATTGAAATAGCCTGAAAGACAGAGACAAGATTGTGGAAGCCATCGGACTCTCGCGGGCCAACGGATAACTGCAAATTAACCTTTGCAGGTACGCGCACCGTTACTGAATCTTTTGCCACGCGTAGACCTTATTACTTATTGAGCAATTGTGCAGAAATCTTGAATGGTCAGCGCTTCACCACGCAACGTGCCATCAATTCCCACCGACGCAAGGTGCGCTTCGGCTGCCGCCGAACCGCCATAGATAGATGACAAGGTTGAACGGAGCATTTTTCTGCGCTGAGCGAATGCTAAATCGATGATTGAAAAGACCTTCTTTCGTAGCACTTCATCACCTAATGGGGCATGGCGCGAAAAGGCTACTAACTTAGAATCTACATTCGGAGCTGGCCAGAAAATTGATCGAGAAACAGAGCCTGCACTAGTCACATCTGCCCACCATGCCGCCTTCACGCTTGGGATTCCGTACTCCTTGCTATTTGGTTTCGCCGCTAAACGATCAGCAACTTCTGCCTGCACCATCACGACACCGCTTCGTAGCGTTGGGAAGTACTCAAGGAGATGAAGAAAGACGGGGACTGAAACGTTATAGGGCAAGTTAGCAACCAATACGGTGGGTTCCACATCAAGTGATGTGACTGCCAACGCATCACTTGTGTGAACTGTTAACTGTTCTGATCGCTGGCTATGTTTTGCAGCCGTGATCGGGAGCTGCCTGGCCAAACGAGAGTCAATTTCAATTGCAACCACAGATGCTGCTTCTTCTAAAAGGGCGAGTGTCAACGATCCAAGGCCGGGGCCAATTTCAAGTGCGACATCATCGCTACGAACATCGGCAACTCGAACGATTTTTCGACACACATTTGCATCAATAACAAAGTTTTGACCAAGTGATTTAGATGGTTTGAGATCAAGGAGAGCGGCAAGCTCTCTAATCTCTGCCGCTCCTAGAAGGCTCACAGCGATGTTCCTGCGGCAAACGAACCAAATATTCTCTCGGCATTATTTGAAATCGCTGTCGCAAACTCAGCGAGTTCAGCGTTACGTTCATCAGCCATTGCTCTGACAATGGTTGCAATCTGTGCTGGTGAATTGAGTGCTCCACGATGTGGCATCGGGGCTAAAAACGGAGCATCCGTCTCAACTAAAATCTGATCAATAGGTGTAATTGAAAGTGCTTCACGCAGCGCCGGAGCATTTTTAAAGGTAACAGTCCCAGCAAACGAGAGAATATATCCACGTTCAATGCACTTCTTAGCCATCTCTACATCTCCAGAAAAGCAATGAAAGACAGTCTTTTCAGGTGCACCGACTTCTTCGAGGATAGATAAGACATCATCGTGTGAATCGCGGTCGTGAATTACTAGCGCTTTCCTACTTCGCTTGGCCAGTTCAATATGCCACTTAAATGATTCTTGTTGACGCGGGCGCAGTTCTGGTGGTGTGCGAAAGTAATCAAGCCCTGTCTCGCCAATTGCTCGTACCCGCGGATGTTCTGCCAATTTTTCAATGATCGCTAAATCCTTTTCAAGATCTGCCACAACTGGCGCTTCATTAGGGTGAAGGGCTACCGCTGCAAGAACTTGGTTCTCATAGAGTGCGGCAAGATCAACTCCCCATTGTGATTGCTCTGCTGAATATCCAACCTGAACTATTCGATCAATTCCAGCCTTCGCGGCATCATCGAGTACTTGTTTTACTTCAGGTGAATCAACAGCTGTATTTGCGACAATCTCGATGTGGGCGTGTGCATCAACACAAGGAACAGGTAGCGGCTCTGGTGCTGGCGCAAGTTGGCGATCAATATCGCGATTGTGGCGATCTGCCATCTGAAAATTACTCTTTAATCTCAAGTCGTGGAAAGAGAACTGGGCTCTTTGTTACAACAGCGCCTTGTGGCAGTTGCCCCCATTGCGCAATATCGCTCACCTTCTGGGCACCGATTGGGCCAAGTGTTTCTTGCGCACCGAGTGAGTTCCAAAGAACTTCAGTGGTGGCTGGCATAACAGGGTGCAAAAGAACAGCGAGTGCTCGTAGAGATTCAGCGGTGTTATAAAGAACTTGTTCTAACTCAGCTTTATTTGCTGGATCTTTCGCCAAAATCCATGGCTCTTTTTCAGTCACATATCCGTTAACTTTTTTACAAAAGTCCATGGCCGCAACGATTCCGGTTTGGAAATCAAGAGCGACCATCGCTTTATCTGCTGTCTCGACTGTTGCCTTGAGGGCTTGTACAAGTGAATCATCATGGTGTGGGGCAGGGATAACGCCTTCACAATACTTTTCAATCATCGCTGCAAGGCGTGAGGCTAGGTTTCCAAAGTCATTTGCGAGCTCTGATGTGTAACGCGCACTCATATCTTCCCAAGAGAAAGATCCGTCGCTACCAAAGGGAATTGCGCGCAAGAAGTAATATCTAAAAGCATCGATACCAAAGTGGTCGGTGATATCAGAGGGAGCGATTCCTGTGAGTTTTGATTTACTCATTTTTTCGCCGCCAACTAAGAGCCATCCATGTGCAAAGACTTTGCGAGGGGTATCAAGTCCGGCAGCCATCAACATCGCTGGCCAAATGACGGCGTGAAAGCGCAAGATATCTTTTCCTACAAGATGAACATCAGCCGGCCACGTCTGCGCAAACTTCTTCCCACCTTCTGAATTTGGATCATCAGTGAGTCCAACTGCGGTTGCATAATTAAGTAGGGCATCAAACCAAACGTAAACAACTTGATCGGTATCCCAGGGAACAGGGATTCCCCAATCAAATGTTGATCGGCTAATGGAGAGATCTGAAACTCCGCCTTCTAAGAACGAGATCACTTCATTGCGCGCACTTTCAGGTTGGCAAGCATCTGGATTGTTCTTATATAAATCAATAAGTGGTTGGGCAAATGCGGAGAGTTTAAAGAACCAATTATTTTCATTGACAATTTCAACGGGCTTACTGTGAATAGGGCAGAGTTTCTCTCCATCTGCATCGATGAGATCACCTGGTAGCTTGAATTCTTCGCAGCCCACGCAATACGGGCCTTCATACTTTCCCGCATAAATGTGGCCAGAGTCTTTTAGTGATTGTAGAAACTTCTGAACACGTTCGGTATGGCGCGGCTCTGTAGTGCGGATGAAATCATCATTTGCGATATTCAGCGCACTCCAATTGGGCTTCCACGCATCAGCAACAAGACGATCAACCCATTCTTGTGGAGCAACGTTGTTCTGCTCTGCAGTGCGCATTACTTTCTGGCCATGCTCATCTGTGCCAGTCAGAAACCAGACAGATTCACCACGCTGGCGATGCCAACGTGTGAGTACATCTCCTGCAACAGTTGTGTATGCATGCCCAATATGCGGGGCATCATTGACATAGTAAATCGGTGTTGTCAGGTAGAAGGATTTCACGTGCGCCATCTTATTACGACTTACTCGCATCAACGACAGCGGCATAGACGACCTTCTTAGGCAGTTCTGACTCTTTTGCCACTGTTGCGATCGCATCTTTACGATCCATTCCAGCAGATTCAAATTCGCGTACTCGAGCAACAATCTCTTCCGCACTCTTTATCGCAGCACCGACAGGTACTCCTTCGATTACCAGCGTGATTTCTCCTAAAATCTCCTTCGATTGAGACCAATCAATCAGCTCTTGTAGCGAGCCTCGAACTGTCTCTTCATAGGTTTTTGTCATTTCACGACAGACCGCGGCACGACGATCAATGCCGAGAATTGATGCGGCATCGCGCAGTGAATCTGTAATGCGGTGAGGGGCCTCAAAGAAAACCATGGTGCGTTCCTCAAATCGCAACGTTTCAAGGTGAGCAATGCGAGCACCAGAGCTGCGAGGAAGAAAACCCTCAAATGTAAAACGATCTGTCGCAAGCCCAGAGAGTGCTAACGCCATCGTTGGGGCGCTAGGGCCTGGAATAACAACAACACTGATTCCTAGCGCGATCGCATCGCGTGTAAGTCGGAAACCTGGATCACTAATTGTTGGCATCCCTGCATCCGATACAACAAGAACTTTTTTGCCACTGTGAAGAAGTGAGAGTACTTCCTCGGTCCGCGCAGTTTCATTTCCATCAAAGAATGAGATTATCCGTGCAGTAAATGTGACACCAAGATCTGCAGCCAATCGATGAAATCGGCGAGAGTCTTCCGCCGCAATAACTTCGGCATCAATGATCGCTTGCTTTAATCGCGGGCTGGCATCTCCTGGATTACCAAGAGGAGTAGCCGCCAACGTTAAGGTCATTGGACTATCTTCTCAGGAATTACTCCACTTTACTTACAGATGCGCATACCCTTATGCCGTGACCTACCTCGGAATCTATCTGATCGCTGGCCTCGGATTTCTTCTGCGAGTAATTAATCTAGCCACTCCAAAAGGTCTAGTTTTTGATGAGGTCTACTACGTCGATGCTGCTCGAGACTTTCTCGCTTTCGGTGTTGAGGTTACAAAGGACGAGCCAGAATTTGTGGTTCACCCTCCCCTTGGTAAATGGTTTATAGCAATAGGAATACGACTATTTGGTGACAATGAATTCGGGTGGAGATTTGCAACAGCCGTGGCTGGAACTATCTCAATTATTCTTATCGGCCTCATTGCGCAGAGACTCTTCCGTTCACAACTTCTCACGCTACTTGCAACATTTTTAGCCGCAGTCGATGGACTCGCGCTTGTCCATTCACGCACTTCACTTCTTGATAACTTTCTCACCACACTCATTCTCGCCGCAACGTATTTCTTTATTCGCAAAAATTACGTGGTCACGGCAATTTTCCTCGGCCTAGCTTTAGGCACAAAGTGGAGTGCGCTCTATTTCATCGCCGTATTTGGAGCAGTTGCTCTCTATCGCGCATTCACTCATCACACAGGACGCAATCTCATTCGTCCGAGTATCGAACGAATTCTCACCTTTACTCTTATTCCAATTGCTATCTATCTAGCTACTTGGGTGGGTTGGTTTCTCTCTGATCGTGGATGGGGGCGAGATGCCGGATCTAACGCGATCACTTCCTTTATTAAATATCACGAGCAGATGCTCTCGTTCCATACAGGGCTCAATGAAAAACATACTTACATGGCACATCCATGGACGTGGCTCATACAGTCACGTCCAACATCATTTTTTTATGAATCACCAAAAACATGTGGAGCCCCATCGTGTTCACAGGAAGTTCTAGCAATGGGAACACCATTTCTATGGTGGACCGGGGCGATTGCAATCTTTGTTGTATTCGGCTTCTGGATTAAATCAATAATTAAACGTCGCATGGAACCTGCATCCACCATCATTGTCATGGGTATGGTTGCTGGGTATCTTCCTTGGTTTGCTTTTGGAGAGCGTACGGTCTTCTCTTTCTACTCAATAATTTTCCAGCCATTCCTCATCCTGGCTATTGTGTACTGTGCGCGCTGGTTTATTTCACATAATCACAAGTGGGGAACAATTGCCTCATCGGTATTTGCTGTAATAGTTTTCTTTAACTTTCTTTACTTTCTCCCTATTTTTGTGGGAGATGTAATGACATATGACGCGTGGTATTCACGTATGTGGTTGCCCAGCTGGATTTAAGACGCCGGATTGAGGACGTTTTATTCGCCGGCTGCGCGATTTTCGCGAAGGCGTGTGACTGCTTCTTCAGCCAACTGCTGATCAAAGATTTGATCTCGTGATGGTGCAGCTGCTGCCAGCGCTTCACGCTCGAGACGCTCTTGCTCTTCGCTCCATTTACCCGGCTCTGTCAGGTCAATGATGCGCTGTGACGAAACCGCTTTTGCAGCATTGACATATGTTGGTACTGGAACGCTCTGTGGATCCCATTCATTTGCTGCCTGTTGACTACCCTTTGGCAAAATCGTTACACCAGTGATTTCGCGCTCCGCGAGTGGAATCCAATGTTCAGTAACAGAATGTGGTGTAACAATTTCAGCAAAGTTCGTAGTCGATACGCCTGCATTAGTTCGATGTAATTCATCGCGACGTCGCTTCGTAATTTTCTCAGTATTGGCTTCATGACGAACATGAGCAAGATAGAAAATGAATCCTGCAATTGGTAGTAGTAGAAGAGTCCAAGTTACTGTTTGCATAATCGCACCAATCAATGTCAGTAAGAAAGAAGTGACGATTAATGCGAAGAATAATCTTCTGCGCATCAATCTCATTTGATGAGCCCTCATTCGATCCACATCAGAGAGCGGACTTGTATTTCCCGCTACAACTTCAAGTGCACTTCGATATCTCTGTGCGCTTTTCCCCGTGAATTCGTTCCGACTATCGATCCAGCGCGGCAGAAAATAGGCAACCCACATGCCAATAATCGCTAGATAGATAATTCCGGAGGCCATGGTGAGCCAAGATTACGCGGTGGGGCCCTGAGTTCTTTGGATTTGCCCCCTACTCTTTCTTACTATTTTTTTATCAACTCTTATTCGACGCTAGCGTTTTCTTTTACAAAAGTTATGTGGTCTCGCCACTGTCCATCAATATGTAGATAGCGAGCTCGACTGCCTTCGAGGATATATCCCGCCTTCTCTGCAACTCTGCGTGATGGGGCATTTTCTGGGCGTAGATTAATTTCGATGCGATGCAGACCAAGTTGATCGAAGCCAAATCGAGTCAGAATTTCAACGGCCTGCGTAGTAAATCCGCGATTCGCGTGGTCGCGGTCTATCCAATAGCCAATATGTGCCCCTCGCATGGCTCCATAAATCACGCCCCCCATCGTTATCTGACCGATCAGGTCGCTGCCTCTCCAAATAACAAATGAGTACGAACGGCCATGGCGTGCCTCACGATTAAAGATTCGAATCATCGCAAAAAAAGACGGTAGCTCGTGTTGGCCGATTGTTGCAGAAGGACCCGTTGTGACTGTCGGAAGCGTCGCCTCCCATTGGCGCAGCCAGTCACGGTTATGGCTACGTACACGATTCCACTTCATACGATCTCTTAAGCGAAGTGGGCGTAGCTCTAATTCACCATCACTGAGAAGTATTGGCCAGTTCGGTGATGACATGAGGATTAGATGTATCGGCGCTCAAGCACGACAACAGTTACTTCTGACCCAGATTCAAGAGTGGTGACTCCTTCAGGGATTGCGATAAAGGCGTTGGCATCTGAAAGCGTGGTCTGCTCATCCTGCGCTGAGGAGTTACCTTTGCCAAGAGGTGAGATTGTCTTTCCATCTTCAGATAAGACGCCTCGTACATAGGATCGTGAATTCTCTGGCGAGGTGATCGCCTTATCCAGTTTTGCCTTCACCGATGGGCGGTGAATAGTTGCCGCCCCAAGCATTGTTCGAATCATCGGGCGAATCAAAAGCTCAAAAGAGATGTAGGCCGCGATTGGATCACCGGGGAGGGTAACGACTGGAACTTTATCTGGCCCGATGACTCCGAAATTGTGGCGACCACTTGATTCAATTGCTAAATCAATCGTGGTGATCTCACCGATTCCTGAAAGTGTCCTGGTGATCAGATCAAAAGAATCGTCATTTCGTTCACCACTAATGATGATGAGATCGGCTCGTACTAATTGATCTTCAATTACATCCTTTAGCTCTTCTTCATTATCTGGAATCGTGTGGACTCGATATGCCACCGCTCCGGTCTCGCGCACGGCTGTAGTAAGCAACCAAGAATTTGTTTCGTACTCTTCATCGGCGCTGAGAGTATTGCCAGGCTCAACTAAATCTGGTCCGGCAGAGAGAACAACAACGCGTGGATGTGGGCGTGTAAGGAGATGATCTCGACCAATTGATGCTGCAAGACCTATCTGTGTGGAGCGAATTCGGCTTCCCTCTTTCAAGACAAGACGATCTCCAGCGTAAACATCTGCTGCAAGGGTCGCGCCATGGGCGTCAAGAAGCGGCATATCGAATGGCTCAAGGGGGCGACAGAGAGCAAGGAGGGATGAGAGAAACTCATCAACTTTTATATGCTCTGCCATAATCTCACCATACTTGTTAGAGCTACTGAAATCGGGGATTGACGTGAACTTAGGTGAGCAAAAGTCTCTTCTTCGAAAAAAGTATCGTGAAAATCGCAGAGATCTTCGACGAGATTTACCTTACACACATCTCATCGAATGCCCTGAGATTGAAAATGCACAGATAGTTGCGAGTTATATCTCTTATGGTGACGAACCCAACACAGATGAACTCAATAGAGCAATTCTTGAATCTGGAAAAAAATTACTTCTTCCGCGGATCACACCAGATTCGCAAGAGCCATCACTCGACTGGGTTTTTTGGAATGGTGATCGAGAGCAATTGGCGAGCCGAGGCAAAGTATTAGAACCAGTAGGTCTACGCGAAAGCAATCTAGCTCTTATTGATGTGGTGATTGCACCCGCACTGCATATTGATTCGCAAGGGTTTCGATTAGGTCAAGGTGGTGGGTACTACGATCGCGCACTCTCTGAAATAAGTGCATGGACAGTTGCCTTGATTTTTCCTGAAGAGACTTCAGAAGATTTACTCCCACGAGAATCGCATGATGTTGCAGTTAACGCCTACGCCACGTACGAAAAGATCGTTCGCTTTATTTAGGAAGATTTCTCGCCATTACGATGCGTTGAACTTGATTGGTGCCCTCATAGATCTGGGTAAGTTTGGCATCACGCATCATTCTCTCAACTGGATAATCAGAGACATATCCATATCCACCAAGAACCTGGACCGCATCTGTCGTTACCTTCATGGCAACATCGCTTGCAAATGCCTTACTTGCTGATGAGAAGAAGCGTAAGTCTTTATCATTTCGCTCACTCTTTGCAGCGGCAGCATAGGTAAGTTGGCGTGCTGCTTCAATATTCATCGCCATATCGGCAAGAATGAATTGGATTGCCTGGAATTCAAAGATTTCTTTACCGAATTGCTTACGTTCGTGTGAGTACTTTTCAGCGGCATCGAGTGCGCCTTGTGCAATACCTAGAGCTTGTGCGGCAATCGTAATTCGGGTGTGATCAAGAGTATCCATCGCAATAGCGAAACCTTTACCAACTTCACCAATACGACGATCATCTGAAATTTCAATATTGTCGAAATAGACTTCACGTGTAGGTGATCCGCGAAATCCCATCTTCTTCTCAGGTGCGCCAAATGAAATTCCAGGATCAGATTTTTCTACGATGAAGGCAGTGATTCCCTTAGATCCTTTACTTGGATCTGTTTGTGCAATGACTGTATAGAACTCAGAGATCCCGGCATTTGAAATCCACTTCTTACTTCCATTGAGCAACCAACCGGCAGATGTCTTCTCTGCCTTTGTCTTCAGGGCAGCCGCATCTGAGCCGGCCTCTGATTCTGAGAGACAGTATGAAAATCCTTTACCTTGTGCCAGCGCCGGAAGCCAGCGCTTTTTCTGCTCTGTATCGCCGCCGAGCATCAATGGCAAAGATCCTAATTTGTTAACAGCTGGGATAAGAGATGAAGATGCACAGACGCGAGCAACTTCCTCAATAATGATTGCAACAGCGAGTGCGTCAGCACCTTCGCCACCAAATTCAACGGGCACATGGGCGGCGTGAAGATTTGCCTTAATCAGCGCATCG
>WLHB01000040.1 GCA_009702965.1 Actinomycetota bacterium
AAGAAAGCTAATAAATCAATCATAGAAAGAAAGATTGAAGAGGAGTTAAGAGTTGGTATCCGAGAACTCAGACAAGATGCGTCACGAATCATTGATCTTGTGAAAAGTGGCCAATCTTTTCTGATCACAGAACATGGACGCCCTGTTGCCAAACTTAATCCTTTGGAAGGGCCTACCTTGGAAGATCTTATTGAACTCGGAGTGATTACTCCGGCCGCACGCAAATATGATCCTGCGATTGATAAACCTCTACCCAATCCTGACAACATTGATTTAGTCGCAGCGCTGCTAGCAGATCGCGCGGCTGCACGATACTAATGTGGTACTTCGATAGTTCGGCTATCTTGGGAGCAATCCTTCAACAGAAAAATTCAGATTTAATTGAAGATCTATTGAGCCAGGATATTTGCACCTCACGGCTTTCTCGAGTCGAAGTCTTCCGATCTATCTCAAGGCTGGCACCAGAATTACGCCAAGTAGGCGAAGAATTCTTTGCACGATGCGCGGTGATTGAGATGGAGAGAACTTTCCTTAAACGAGCCGAGGAATATTCTCAGGAAATCACTTTAAAGAGTGCTGATGCAATTCATGTGGCAACGGTTGAGTGTCTACAGTTGTTAATTTCTGGAATAGTCACACTTGATAAACAGATGATTTCAAATGCTAAGAGACTCGGCATAAAAGTTTACGAACCGGCCGCTTAGGAGCTTACTTTTTCTTTGCCTTACCTGTTGCGGCTTTCTTAGCCGCTTTCTTCTTGGCAGCCTTTTTAACAGTGTTCTTCGTTAGCGAAGGCGCAGTGTCGCCAACCTTCACCTTTGCCGCCTTCTTACGTGACTTCTTTGGAGAAGGACCGTTCTCGGCTTCCCATGCACGGCGTCCGGCTAATAGCTCGAGTGCGCGATCCATTGTGAGCGCTTCAAGAGTGTCACCACGGCGCAGCGTTGCATTTGTTTCGCCATCGGTGACATACATTCCGAAGCGACCATCTTTAACAATCACTTCTTTGCCAGTGGCTGGATCTGGACCAAGTTCTTTCAATGGTGGCTTTGCAACACCGCGACGACGCTCTTTTGGTTTTGAGTAAATCTCAAGCGCTTCATCGAGTGTGAGCGAGAAGAGTTGATCTTCTGATGTGAGTGTTCTGGAATCAACACCGGCCTTTAAGTAGGGACCATAGCGACCGTTTTGAATCGTAATATCTTCACCGGAAGAGTTGGTGCCAAGGATGCGAGGGAGTGAGAGAAGTTTGAGTGCATCATCAAGTGTGATGGTGTCGAGCGTCATTGTTGAAAGAAGAGATGCCGTCTTTGGCTTTGGCGCATCTTTCTTCTTACGCTTCTTCTTCGGTTCGCCCTTATCGTTAAGTTCAACGGGTTCTTCCGGAAAGATTTCGGTGATGTAAGGGCCGAAGCGACCAGACTTTGCAATGACTTCAAAGCCAGTTGTTGGATCTAGACCGAGTTCGCGCTCACCTGATGGAGCTGCTAATAAATCGATCGCCTTAGCAAGTGTGAGTTCATCGGGTGCTAAACCTTCTGGAATATTTGCAAGTTTACGATCTTCATCAGGCAAGTTCTGTTGTAGATATGGGCCGTAACGACCCACACGGATTTCAATATCTGCTGAGAGATTCATGGTGTTTGTGGCACGTGCATCGATCACGCCAAGATCTGCGGCAAGTACCTCAAGACCTGGCTCGCCATCATGTCCATAATAGAAATCGCGGAGCCAATCGATACGAGTGGCCTCACCGGATGCGATCTTGTCGAGATCTTCTTCCATACTGGCGGTGAATTCGTAATCAACTAACTTTGTAAAGTGCATTTCAAGAAGACCGGTAACTGAAAATGCTAAGAAGGTTGGAACAAGTGCGCGGCCGCGCTTATAAACATAACCGCGATCTTGAACGGTCTGCAAGATAGATGCAAATGTTGAAGGACGGCCGATACCGAGTTCTTCTAGTTTCTTAACAAGAGTTGGCTCGGTGTAGCGTGCAGGAGGCTTTGTATCGTGGCCTTCGCAAGAGTATTCGCTCACCTTTACAGATTGACCCATTGTCATTGCAGGTAAGCGCTTATCGGTTGACTCTTCATCAACCTTGGTGTTCTCATCTGGAATATCGTCATAGGCAGCTAAGAAACCTGGAAAGGTGATGACGCTTCCGTTAGCGCGGAAAATTGCGGCCTGCTTATCTGATGTGGTGACATCAAAGTCAACGCGCATCTGCATCTTTTTAGCATCGGCCATCTGGGATGCAACGGTGCGCTTCCAGATCAAGTCATATAACGCGAATTCATCACGCGAAAGCTCAGGCGCTAACTCACCTGGAGTCTTAAAGGAATCTCCTGCGGGGCGGATCGCTTCGTGCGCTTCTTGGGCATTCTTTGTCTTGCCTTGGTACACGCGTGGCTCTGATGCGACATGGTCTGCCCCATATAAAGACTTTGCAGCAGCGCGTGCTGCTTGAATTGCCTGCGCCGATAAGTTAACTGAATCGGTACGCATGTAGGTGATGTAGCCATTTTCATATAAACGTTGTGCAATGCGCATGGTGATTTGTGCACCCCAACCAAGGCGTGATCCAGCATCTTGCTGCATGGTCGATGTTGTAAATGGTGGCTTTGGTCGTTCAGTGCGTGGAGATTCCTCCATCGATTTAACAACGAGTGGTTGGCCTTTAAGTGAATCAACGAGTGCGCGGGCACTTGTCTCATCGAGCAAGAGAATGTTTTCAAGTGATTTCTCTTTTACCGCACCATCTGCGCCAAAGTCACTTGTGGCCGCTACTTTCTTGCCCTCAACGCTGAGTAAGCGCGCAGTGAAACCAAGTTCGCAGGTGGCGTTGAGATCCCACCAACTGCTTGAGATAAAGGCCATACGTTCGCGTTCTTTTTCAACAATAAGTTTTGTTGCAACAGATTGCACACGACCTGCCGAAATTCGCGGCATGACTTTCTTCCATAGGACCGGTGATAAACGATATCCATAGAGGCGATCAAGAACGCGACGAGTCTCTTGTGCATCAATCAGGTGGTAATCAAGATCGCGGGTGTTCTCTACCGCTTCTTGAATTGCTTCTTTTGTAATTTCATTAAAGACCATTCGCTTAATCGGAATCTTTGGTTGCAAGACTTCGACTAAGTGCCAGGCGATTGCTTCACCTTCGCGGTCCTCATCCGTTGCCAGAATCAGTTCGTCAGCGCCCTTCATCAACTCTTTTAATTCAGCAACTTTCGCCTTCTTATCAGGGTTGATGACATATAAAGGTGCGAAATCATTTTCGATATCAACGCCCTCTTTGGACCAAGGAAACTTCTTGACCTCTTTAGGAATATCGGCAGCGCGCTGTGGCAGATCTCGGATATGGCCGACGCTAGCCTCGACGATGTACTCATCGCCAAGGTAGCCGCCAATTTTACGCGCCTTCGCTGGTGATTCAACGATGACGAGCTTTTTAAGATCTTTTGCCATGAATACCTAAGTGGGGAAACCTTTTCTAGAGGTTCTTAGTACTCAATAGATGTTGATTGGCGACGATTGCGAACAAGGGCAGCAACGATAAACGCCGTTGCTCCGAGTGCGATCGCAAGAGAAGCCGATGACTGTGTTGGCAACGCGAATCCAACAATTGCTGGAGTAATCAAGAGCGCAACAAGGTTCATCACCTTAATCAATGGGTTAATTGCAGGACCTGCTGTGTCCTTAAATGGATCTCCAACAGTGTCACCGATGATTGTTGCGGCGTGAGCTTCGGAGCCCTTTCCGCCGTAATTTCCATCTTCAACCATCTTCTTAGCGTTATCCCACGCACCACCTGAGTTCGAAAGGAATACAGCCATCAGAGTTCCGGTGCCAATTGCACCTGCAAGGTATGCACCAAGTGCGCCAACGCCGAGACCAAAGCCAACAGCGATTGGGGCCATGACAGCCAAGATTCCTGGTGTCACAAGTTCACGAAGTGAATCGCGAGTACAGATATCAACAACGCGACCGTACTCAGGCTTCTGAGTTCCGTTCATGATTCCTGGGTGCAACTTGAACTGGTTACGAACTTCCATAACAACAGCACCTGCAGCGCGTGAAACCGCGTTGACTGCAAGACCTGAGAACAAGAAGACCACTGCTGCGCCGATGATCAAACCAACGAGGTTACGTGGGTCTGCAACATCGAGAACACCTTGGAACTGTGGAGCAACTTCTGTTCCAGCTGCAACTGCTTCTTTCACTGCGGTCTTGATTGCATCAGTAAATGCACCGAAGAGCGCTGTTGCTGCTAATACTGCCGTTGCGATTGCAATTCCCTTTGTGATCGCCTTTGTTGTATTTCCAACTGCATCAAGGCTGGTAAGGATCTTTGCGCCATCACCCTTCACATCGCCTGACATTTCTGCAATGCCTTGCGCGTTATCTGAGATAGGACCGAATGTATCCATCGCAACGATCACACCTACTGTTGTAAGAAGACCGGTACCTGCGATTGCGATTGCGAAGAGGGATAAGACGATTGATCCGCCACCGAGCAAGAAGGCACCAAATACTGCTGATGCGATCAAGAGCGCTGAGTAGACAGCTGATTCAAATCCGACTGAAATACCAGCCAAAATCACTGTTGCAGCACCTGTCTGTGATGATGCTGAAACATCGTTAACTGGACGGCGACCAACTTCGGTGAAGAAGCCGGTAAGTACCTGAATTGCTGCAGCAAGTGCAATACCGATAAGAACTGCGCCGAATGTAAGAACGCGTGGGTTGATATCGCCTGCTTCAGCCAAAATGTCAGCGTTTGGTGCAATAAGACCGTTCAGTGACGCTGGTAGGTATGTAAATGTTGCAAGACCTACGAGAACTGCTGAAATGATTGCAGATAAGAAGAATGAGCGGTTGATTGCAGTCATTGCTGACTTATCTGTGCTGCGCAACTTCGTAAGGAAGATACCGATAACAGCGGTAACGATTCCGATTGCTGGAACGATCAATGGATAGACAAGACCTTCGACACCGAAGGCTGCCTTACCCAAGATAAGGGCTGCAACAAGTGTGACCGCGTATGACTCGAACAAGTCTGCAGCCATACCGGCACAGTCACCGACGTTATCGCCGACGTTATCTGCAATTGTTGCAGGGTTACGTGGGTCATCTTCTGGAATATTCTTTTCAACTTTACCAACGAGGTCAGCTCCGACATCTGCTGCCTTTGTAAAGATACCGCCACCAACGCGCATAAACATCGCGAGCATTGCAGCGCCAAAACCAAAACCTTCAAGAACTGTTGGTGCATTTGATTTAAAGAGAACAACGGCGCCTGCGGCACCGACTAGTCCTAGACCAACTGTTGTCATACCAACAACGCCACCTGTGCGGAAAGCGATCTGAACCGCACCAGCTGCACTTCCTTGGCGGGCAGCTTCTGCAACGCGAACATTTGCGCGCACAGCTAGCCACATTCCGTTATATCCAACGAGTGCTGAGAACGCTGCACCCATAAGGAAGAAGAGCGAGCGCCCAATCTTGATCGACATCGACTCTGCAGGGAGTGCAAAGAGTAGGAAGAAAACGATTCCAACAAAGTAAGACAAGGTGGTGAACTGGCGCTTGAGATAAGCGGCGGCACCTTCCTGAACTGCCTCGGCGATCTCAATCATCTTGGCTGTACCTTCACTAGCTGCCAAGACCTGGCCTCGAAGAACCCATGCGATGGCAAGTGCTGCCAGCGAGATTCCTAGGACCACGTAAGTGATGTTGAGTTCTTTACCTATTACTTGGACTGCTTCACTTGAAGCTGCGGCGTAAAAGCGCATCGGGTCTCCTCCATTGGAGATTTTTGGGGCTGCGCCTGTATGCGCAACACGAGATGACGGAGATTGTAGGTCTATACCTATTTATTACGCCAACTCCGCACCACGTATGAGCGTGAAAAGAAGGGGCGAAGGGCTACTTCACGGCTCCTTGGGAGATACCCGAGATGAACTGCTTCTGAAGGATGAGGTAGAAAATCACGATCGGAAGGACGGCAAGGACTAGACCCGCCATCGCCTGCCCGTACTCAATCGAATATTGACCATAGAAGAGGTAGGTCGAGAGCGGGAGCGTCTGTGACTCTTCGGTGAGGACAAGTCGCGGAAGCAGGAAGTCGTTCCAGATCCAGAGAGCATTGATGATCGCCACCGTTGCTGTGATTGGACGCATCATCGGAAAAATGATTTTCCAGAACGCCACCATGTCGGAAGCTCCATCGATTGAGGCTGCCTCATCAATTTCTGTCGGAATAGTTGAGATGAAACCGTGATACAAAAAGGTAGATAGCGCTACGCCGAAACCAATATAGAAGAAGATCAGCGCCGCACGATTATTCCAAGAAACAAAGGGAGCAAAACGTGCCATAAATGGAATCATCAAGGCTTGAAAGGGAACAATCATTGATGTAACAAGTATGAGGAATATGTACTTAGTCGACTTAGATTTAGTACGCGCTAAGTAATATGCCAACATTGACGAGAAAATAATAAGTAGCGAAACGCTTAAGACTGTAATGATGATCGAGTTCGTAAGCGAACGGAAGAAGTTCATCTTCGTAAGTGCTTCTTGGAAGTTTTCCCACGTAATACTTACAGGGAGTGAGAGTGGATTCTCCAAAATCTCTGGCTTTAGCTTCACTGAATTGACGAAGACTAAGAGAAATGGTGTTACATAAGCGAAAGCCAAGATCGATCCAACTAGAAAAGTAATTCGCTTTGCTAGGCGCGCGCGTGCACTCATCGTTGCACCTCATATCTCTTAGAGATTGACACTTGGACAAGTGCTGCGATGGCGACCATCAAGAACATGATTACCGCCTTTGATTGTCCCGTCCCAAAGTTTCCATTGAGGAAGGCATCTTGGAAGATATGCATCGAGATTAATTCTGTGGTCCGAAATGGCCCTCCGCCAGTTAGTGCAACGTTGACGTCATAGGCCATAAAGCCTGCGCGTAGGGTTAAGAAGAGCGCAATTG
>WLHB01000041.1 GCA_009702965.1 Actinomycetota bacterium
ACTGTGCGACCAAATGGACCTGCCTGATCAAGACTTGATGAATAAGCAATGAGACCGTAACGCGAAACTGCACCATATGTTGGACGCACACCGACGATGCCTGTCAACGCAGCAGGTTGTCTAATTGATCCGCCTGTATCTGAACCAATTGCAAGTGGTGCTTCATATGCACTTACGGCAGCAGCAGATCCTCCGCTTGAGCCACCGGGAGTGCGGGATAGGTCCCAAGGATTAAATGTGGGGCCATACGCAGAATTTTCAGTAGATGAACCCATTGCGAATTCATCCATATTTGTCTTTCCAAGAATGACGATTCCTGCCTCTTTAATCTTTGAGACAACAGTGGAGTCGTATTGTGGCTTCCACCCTTGAAGTATTTTTGATCCTGCCGTTGTTGGAATTCCTTCTTGCACCAAGACATCCTTGAGCGCCAAAGGGATTCCAGCGAGTGGATGCAATTTCTTTCCCGCGTTGCGATCAGCATCAACGCGTGAGGCCTGAGCTAGTGCGCCTTCGGCATCCACATGCAGAAATGCTTTTACTGAAGAATCAACATCCTCGATGCGATCAAGATGTGCCTGAGTCAATTGAGTCGATGTCACTTCACCTTTTACAAGGGCCTCTGACATTGCTGCAGCGCTCTGGGTAATCACTCTGCTTCACCAAGAATCTGTGGAACGCGAAAACGTTGCTCTTCTTGTGCTGGTGCACCGGAGAGCGCTTGCTCTGGAGTAAGGCTTGGGCGTACTTCATCTTCGCGGAAAACATTTTGGATCGGCTGAGGATGAGATGTTGCGATGACTCCATCAAGATTTACCTCTTGTACGCGAGCGACTGCGTCAAGGATCACTCCAAATTGTGAAGAGAGGCTGACAAGTTCTTCCTCGCTCATTTCAATGCGGGCTAGGGCTGCCAGCTTTGCTACATCATCGCGAGAAAGACTGCTCATACGTGCAGTCTATAAAAAGAATGGCTTATGAGCGAATCTGCCCTGTTCCAGTGACTATCCAGGTTGTTGTCGTCATTGCCTCTAACCCCATAGGGCCGCGTGCGTGAAGTTTTTGATTAGAGATACCGATCTCTGCGCCAAATCCCATCTCCTCGCCATCAGTAAAGCGTGTCGAAGCGTTGACCATAACCGCGGCGCAATCTGACATTGCCACAAATTTACGCGCGCTCTCTTTATCTTGTGTCACTATCGCTTCAGTGTGCTGGGTTCCAAATGTCGCGATGTGATCCACGGCGCTTTCAAGTGAATCGACCACTCCTACATTCATCTCAAGGACTCCGTATTCGGTGCCCCAGTTCTCTGCAGTGGCCCGAGTGGTATCAATATTTAAAGTTTTTGCGACAGCCTCTACCGTTGCATCGACATGCATAACTACACCAGCGCCATGAAGGGATTTCAATAAAGTAGGCAAGAATTTCTCCGCAACAGAAGTGTGAACGAGAACAGTCTCTGCTGCATTACAGACACTTGGTCGATGTGTCTTTGAATTAAGGACGATAGGAAGTGCCTTCTCTAAATCTGCTGCAGCGTCAATATAGACATGGCAGACGCCAGCACCGGTCTCAATTGTTGGCACCGATGCTTCATCGACAACCATTCGAATGAGGGAAGCGCTACCGCGTGGAATTACCAGATCTACTTTTCCGCGTGCGGTCAGTAGCGCTTGCACAGTCGCTCGCTCATCTGATGGGACCAACTGAAGTACATCTGGTGAAATCGTGGTCGTCGCAAGCGCTGATCGCATTACCTCTATCAAAACTTTATTGCTCGCATCTGCAGTAGATGAACCTCGCAGCAGCGCAGCATTTCCTGACATCAAAAGAATCACCGCTGCATCAACGGTCACATTAGGACGAGCCTCATAAACCATGCCAATAACACCGAACGGGACAGAAACTTGTTCAAGTTCTAGTCCGTTAGGAAGCGTTGACTTCTTCAATGTGCGCCCGAGTGGATCTTCCAGGTCAGCTACTTGCCGCGCGCCGTTAGCCATTGCTGTGATGCGCTCACGTGTGAGAAGCAAACGATCTTGCATCTGTGGGTGCATGGATTCATCCCGCGCTCGTTGCATATCAAGATCATTGGCGGCAAGTATTTCGTCACTGCGCTCTTCCAGTGCTGTTGCAATTGCGCGTAGTGCTTGCTTACGTGTCTCACCTGAAGTGGCTACGAGAGTACGCGCAGCAGAGCGCGCAGTGAGCGCTAGCCCTTCAACTATTGCACGTGCATCCATAGGAATAAGCCTATCGCCAGATACCCTAACCATGTGCGCAAAATAATTCGTAACATCGCCATTTCTATCTTCGTTCTCTATCTAGGCCTCTTTGGATTGACCAAAGTGATTCGTTACCCCGAACCGATTGCTTCCATCCGGTTAGGGCTTGCTCCAGCATCGAAGACCCCTGATCTCATGCCTTCCCACATTATTGAGGGTGCACCGTCAGATGAATCTGCATGGATTATTGGCGAGCAAGAGGAGATCACTCAGGTGACATGGCAGGGAGAGAAAGTAAGCTTCCAAGAATTCTTAGATGCCACTCAGACAAATGCATTTTTAGTGATCAGAAACGGGAAGATCACCTACGAGAATTATTTGAATGGCAAGACTGAGTCAACGGTTCTTCCTTCATACTCTGTAGCAAAGACAATGACCGCACTTGTTATCGGTCAGTTAGTCGATGAAGGCACTCTCAACGAGGAGAACACTTTTGTTAGTTACCTGCCTCGATTCAAGGCTGGTACATCCTTTGATGAGGTAACGATTAGAGACCTTCTCGATATGAAGTCTGGGATTGGCGTTTCAGATAACTATCCATCTGGTCCAGCAGGTTGGGGTGTTGCGATTGCGCAGATGTATGCCACAACGGATATGAATTACTTTCTTAACAACAATAGAAAGATGCGCGAAGAGCCAGGAACTTTCGCCGAGTATCGAAGTGTGAATACTCAGATGCTTGGACTAATCATTCAAGAGGTGACAGGAAATTCTTTAGCTGATGAGTTTAGTAATCGCATCTGGAAGCGAGTTCGTGCTGATTACAACGCTACGTGGAATGTAGATAAGGTCGGTGGGCACGAGAAAGCCTTCTGTTGTTTTAATGCATCGGCGAGAGATTATGCACGTGTTGGCCAAGCGCTCATGAGTGGGATGCCAGATATCGCAAGCCCATCCTGGACGAAACGGCTATCCACCTCAGAAGTAAATCTTGATTACGGCTGGGGATATAGCGCGCAGATGTGGCATCCATATCCTGGGATAAATCTGATGATGGGTCTACACGGACAATACATTTATCAAGATAAGGCGACGCAAACTGTCATTGTAAAACTTAGTGATATGCCGACAAGTGCTGATGGAATCAGTGATGATATTGCAGCAGTACTAAAGGAGATATCAGAGAAGAACTAAATCATCTCGGTGTACGAGTTCACGTTCGTACTCTGCTCCAAGGGATGCTGCTAGCTCTTTCGTTGATCTACCTAGCATCTGTGGAATTTCTGCAGAATCAAATGCCACAAGTCCGCGGGCAATAACTTCACCATTTTGCGAGACAAGTTCGACAGTATCCCCTGAGATGAACTCACCGCTCACACTCGTTACACCTGCTGGAAGTAGAGACACACCGCGTTCGCGGATCGCCTTCACTGCGCCATCGTCTAAAACTAAGCGACCTTGTGGCGTGGATGCGTGAGCCAGCCAGAGAAGACGAGAGGTTGTTCGTCCTGCATGTGAATGGAAGAACGTGCCAACTTTTTCGCCGGCGATCGCAGCAGATGATTGTGCAAGAGAAGTGAGCAACATAGGAATCCCAGCACTTGTTGATATTCGCGCCGCTTCTACTTTAGTGACCATTCCCCCGCTGCCAACGCCAGCAGAACCTGCACCACCGAGTGAGATTGATTCAATATCTGACATTGAAATAACTTCATGGATTGCAGATGCACCCGCTTGTGTAGGGGGCGCGTCATAGAGAGCATCGATATCAGAGACAAGAACGAGAAGATCAGCACCAATGAGTAAAGCCACAAGCGCTGCTAGGCGGTCGTTATCACCGAAGCGAATCTCCTGAGTTCCAACTGTGTCGTTCTCATTAATGATCGGCACAACGCCAAGTGAGAGAAGTTTTGCAAGAGTTTGATGAGCATTCTGGTAGTGCGAGCGACGCACAATATCTTCTGTCGTAAGAAGTACTTGAGAAGAAAGAATTGAATGCTCAGAAAATGCCTGGTTGTAACGAGCAATAAGTAAACCTTGCCCTACCGATGCTGCTGCTTGTTGAGTAGCGAGGTCTTTTGGGCGGGTAGAGAGTTTCAGTGGTGCAAGACCAGCGGCGATAGCACCTGATGAGACGAGTGCAACTTCGGCACCGCGCGCTTTGAGATCTGCAATAACACTGACGATTTTTTCAACTGCTGCGGCGTCGAGCTGAGATCCGGCAGCGCCAGTAAGCGAAGATGAGCCGATCTTGATAACAATGCGCTTGGCGGAAGTCACATATGTGCGATCCATGTCTCTACTCTTTCACCCGTGGAGTATGTGGGTCTTCAACGTTGTACTCCCACTGCTTGGCAATCTCATCATCACTGAGTTGATCGACAACGCGTTCTTCAACAATCCACGTTGATTCAAGGCGCGAATCTTCACCACGTCGATGAAGATGGCCGGCAAGCTGCTCAGCTCCCGCTTCAATCGTTGGCTCCCAATCAAAGATGATTTGATCTTCACCATCACCGATTCGAACTTCACTTCCGGCAAGAGCACCCTTTTTAAAGAGCTCCTTTTCAACACCGAGTTGTGCGAGTCGATCTGCGAGATATCCAATTGCCTCGGCGTTCTTAAAGTTTGTCTGTCGTACCCAACGTTCGACTTTCTTGCCGCGCACTTCAAATGTTCCATCTGCGTGGGCGCGAACGGTAAAGCCTGAATCGTCAACTGCGGTTGGGCGCAGAATAATTCTGGTGCGCTCCTCCGTTGCCGCCTCTGCTCGCGCCTTATGTACAAGACGTCCCATTGCATAGGTGAGTTCTTGCAGACCTTCTCGGCTTGCCGCTGAAACTTTATAAACTTCATAACCTTTTTCTCGAAGAGTTTCTTCAACCATATCTGCCATCGCAGATCCATCTGGAAGATCAATCTTATTGAGGGCAACAATACGAACGCGATCATCAAGACCACCGTACAGTGCGAGTTCTTCTTCAATGATTTCAAGATCTTGTACTGGGTTTCGATCTGTCTCAAGAGTTCCGCAATCAAGAACATGCACAAGTGCAACACAGCGTTCTACGTGGCGGAGAAATTCAAGTCCAAGACCTTTACCCTGTGAGGCTCCTGGAATTAAGCCAGGAACATCTGCAACGGTAAAGCGCGTCTCACCTGCTTGGACAACGCCAAGATTTGGAACGAGAGTAGTAAATGGATAGTCAGCAATTTTTGGACGTGCTGCTGAAATTGCTGCAATCAGTGATGATTTTCCAGCACTTGGATAACCGACGAGTGCTATATCCGCAACTGATTTAAGTTCAAGTGTGAGTGTGCGTGTTTGGCCTGGCTCACCAAGGAGTGCAAAGCCTGGTGCGCGACGTTTGGATGATGAGAGCGCAAGGTTTCCAAGGCCACCATGACCGCCTTGTGCTGCCATAAATGTTGTGCCGATTCCAACTAAATCTGCAAGAAGGTTTCCTTCTTTGTCATAGACCACGGTGCCGTTTGGAACAGCAAGAATTAAATCTTCACCCATATGTCCATCTTTACGATCGCCATAACCTTGATGACCTGATGTTGCTTTGCGATGTGGTGAATGGTGAAAATCAAGAAGTGTTGTCACGCTTGAGTCAACGACGAGAATTACATCGCCTCCACGACCACCGTTTCCACCGTCTGGTCCACCGAGTGGCTTAAATTTTTCGCGCTTTACTGAGACGCATCCATCGCCGCCATTTCCGGCAGAGGCAAAGAGAGTCACGCGATCTACAAATGATGTCATCGCCTATCTCCTTCCTAGCCTCTATCTACCCTAAATCTGATGTGCATTTCTTTATGAATTAGACGAGCAATAAAAAAGCGGACACGCATGGATGCGGCCCGCTCTTTTAAGAGAAACCTTTTTACGCTACCGGAACTACATTCACTACACGGCGACCGCGAGCGCGTCCGAATTCAACAGCTCCTGCAGCGAGTGCAAAAAGTGTGTCGTCCTTACCGCGTCCAACGTTCTTACCTGGGTGAAAGTGTGTACCGCGCTGGCGGACCAAGATCTCGCCTGCGTTTACTTCTTGTCCACCGAAGCGCTTGATGCCAAGGTACTGTGGATTGGAATCGCGACCGTTTCGTGTCGAGGAGACACCCTTCTTACTTGCCATTTGTTATGCCCCCTTAACGCCGCTGA
>WLHB01000042.1 GCA_009702965.1 Actinomycetota bacterium
AATAGATGAAATTACTCCCACTTCAGTGATGAGTCCTGTAAACATCGCTACCCGCCCTTTCGAAGGAGAAAGTAGTGAGATTTAATATCAGCACCGATTGCGCTCTTGCCTATTTCTTTGAACTCAACACCGGGAAGTTCTGGAAGTTGGCCTCCGCCAGCAAATACGACTTTTCCGGTAGCTTCAAAATTAACTGGTGATATGTAAGTGATCAGTTCATCGATATATCCAGCACTCATCAACGCATTTCCTAGTTCGGGACCGCATTCGAGGAGCACTTGGTTATAGCCATATCCTGAAATTTCTGAAATCACTTTATCTAAATCTCGTTCCTGAATAAAGTGAGTAGTCGCGCTTTCGTCATGAAGGTTAAAGCTCCTCGGAATCTCTCGAAGTCCAACAACAATTCGATCTGGATTCTTTACAAGAGATTCAACTCGCGGATTTAAGTGTGGGTTATCTGCCAGCGCCGTGCCAGTACCTACGACAATCGCATCAGATTGTGCCCTGAGAATCTGTACATCAGCACGCGATTCCTCCGAGCTCACCCACGACGGAGTCCCATTGCCTTCTAGAATTTTTCCGTCTTGTGAGAGAGCAACTTTCCAAATTATTCGTGGTCTTCCTGTTGCAATCTTGTGCAGCCAACTGCGATTTGAAAAGGCAACTTCTTTGCTGAGCAAACCAACTTCGATATCGATTCCAGCATCGATGAGTATTTCGATACCGCCAGATGCCACTGTATGTGGATCGCGATTGGCGATGACAACACGTGAGATTCCAGAATCAATAATGGCTGAGGTGCACGGTGGCGTCGTTCCTGTATGGCTGCACGGCTCCAAAGTGACATATATGGTCGCGCCCTCCAGCGTAGCTTTCGCACTATTGATTGCAACGACTTCTGCGTGGTGAGGTGAAGTAAAGCGTTGATGAAAACCTTCGCTTATGACTTCACCGGATGCTCCAACAATGATTGCGCCAACAATTGGGTTGGGATACGTGAGCCCAAGACCATTTTCTGACAGGGAGAGAGCACGTTGCATAAGTTCAACTTGTTGCATCTACATCTCCCCTCAAAAGCGACTCTTGGTGTTGCGAGTCATCGGGGTATGCAATAGCCAACAGACGTTCACGCCAGATGCCGAAAATGGCAAGGGCAGAACGCTGCTCGTTAGTTATCTCTCATCCGGACTTTAACCGTCGGTCTCAGAATTACACTGAGTCCACCGTTAGCTGGATGCCAACGGGTCGCGGACTTTAACCGCCGGTTCGGAATTACACCGACCCCGATAACCTAACGCTTATCTTAATCGAGATTACGGTTTCTGGCGAACGAGGCTACCTTTGCGTGACTTTATAGACCTTGCCGTTGCTATCGAAGGTGATCCACTCGCCAACGTTCTGGCCGTTCTTGAAATTGCCAGAGCGCATGATGGTGCCGTCTTTTCGATACCACTCCCAATAACCATGAAGCTGTCCGACCTTCATTGCGCCTTGGGCCTTAAGGAACCCATTGCCATAAAACTCGAGCACTTTTCCTTTTGAATTCGGGAAAGATTCATTAATGATCTCAATTTTTCGAGAAACTATCTTTTTCAATAGCGCTTTTGGAAAAACTCTATCTAAATCAAAATGAATGGAGCCCTTTGTGCTTTCAAAGTTGGAGAGCGCTGCTTTAAGCGGGGCTCCTAAATCTCCGCCATAGGGAAATATGCTGTTGTGTTTTCTAAATCCATCTATGCCGATAACGCCTATACCTTGGATTGTCCAAGTGGGAATTCCATACTTAATCTCCTCTTGTGCACCTGGGAGTAAATTCGAAATCTCACCTCGAACTTTAAGTAGCACCTGAGATTGCTTTGTCGGAAAACTTTTTAGATGGGAGGTGATTTCTTTTGACGACATTGAACCTACTTTAGCAATGCTTTCATCGCCTCAATTTCAGCACTTTGGCTCTTAACGATGTTGGCTGCTAGCGCTGATACTTCACTATTTGTTGAATTCTTAATCATGTCGACCATATCTATCGCACCCTCATGGTGGGCGATCATTGATGTCAAGAAGAGTTGATCAAATGCTTCATCTTTAAGTGAAGAAAGAGTCTCGAGTTCCTCTTCGCTCAACATTCCACCCATAGTCATATTGTGACTACCTGCATCATGGCCTGTCTTATTACCGATCCACGCCTGCATCTGGATAATCTCTGGAGCTTGCCCATCACGAATGGCTGTTGCTAGTGCCAAGACTTCAGGGTTAGTGGTGTTGGTAAATGCGAGCTCTGACATGGTTACAGCCTGTTCATGGTGAGGGATCATCATTTGGGCGAACATGATTTCATCAGCTGAATATTTACTAGATGATTCCTCTTTACTAGAAGACCCGTGACCGGAATGATCCATCGGTTCGCCAGAATTCCCAGCCAATAGAAAGATGATCCCTAAAGCGAGAACGGCGATGATCCCAACAAGGATCCCTGTTTTTTTATCAACGGTAATGGCCATGAGCTAAGCCTATGTCAGGAAAGTGGCAATGTCTTTTCGAGTAGTTCAACCCGTAAGTCAGCATGCGAACCTGCCATCTGGAGGAATTTCTCATTAATCGTTGCTACTGCGCTCTCATCATCGGTTGTGTGGGCATCCGAGATTAAGGTAACTCTGAATCCTCGCTCGAGGGCATCAACTGTTGTGGCGTTTACGCAGTTCTCTGATTGCGAACCGGTGATGTAAAGATGTCCCACATTTTCTACTTCAAGAATTTCGGCAAGATCTGTCTCTTTAAACGAACTTCCATGAATTTTATCAATGCGCGCATCTTCTGGCTGTGGAACTAACTCTGGAATGATCTGCCAAAAATCAGAATCTATTGGCATCTCTTCCTCTGAATGTTGAACCCATATGACAGGTATCCCTGCACTGCGCGCAGAAACAATCGCCAGATTGATTCGCTCTACAACGGCCTCTCTCTGCCAGGCATGCAGGACCACACCATTTTGCACATCGATGACGAGAAGGGCGCTAGAACTCATTGAGCTGATCATCGAAAAATTCTACTCGGAAACTTCTTTTCGCACCTGATCCATATCTAAAGCAGTAACTTGTGAGATGAGGTCATCTAGCGCTGGCCCTGGTAAAGCGCCAGGTTGGCTGAAGAGAAGAATTCCGTCGCGAAAGATCATTAGTGTGGGAATCGATGAGATTCCTGCGGCGGCAGAGATCTCCTGTTCAGCGTCGGTATCAACTTTTGCAAATGTGATCTCTGGATACTTCTCAGATGCCGCCTCAAAGATTGGACCAAATGATTTACAAGGTCCACACCAGGCTGCCCAAAAATCTACTAAAACGATTCCATCTTTCTCAATTACTCCATTAAATTCTTCACTCTTAAGGTCTACTGTCGCCATCTCTACTTCTTTCCACCAAAGAGTCTGCTGAGTAATCCAGGTTCCTTCGGATCATTGGCATGGCCCTGACAACGATCTTTCTTGGCTACACCTTTCAGTGCGACTTCGATGTGGTTGCCACATCCTGACCACGTTGGCTTACTGCACTTACGACAAGTAGTTCTACTGCACATACTTTTCCTCGATTATCTCGTTAGGTTGACTCTTCTAGATCAAATACTGCTTGATTACGCCGTTGGTGCTCCAGCTGCCGCTAAATCTGTAAATCCAACGGTTGCGTTGTAAATACTTGTGAATCCCGCATCAGCCATCTTCTCTGCTGCGATGCCAGATCTGTTGCCGCTACGACAATAAAGTGCGTATGTCTTTGTTGGATCTAGCTGGGCAATCTGTGAATCAAATGATGAAGACTGAACATCGATATTTAGCGCATTCGCGATATTGCCCTCAGCAAATTCACCAGGTGTGCGAACGTCAATCAAGACAACATCCTGAGCAGCGGCTTTCTCCAAGAACTCTGTAGCGCCTAGATTGCTTACTGATGCACTTGTTGATGAACAACCCGTCAAGAAAAGGGCTGATACGAATAGTGCAGCAAAAACTTTTTTCATTTCTCTCCCTATGCCAAGCTCAGAAAGAGCTTCTGTAGTTTCTCTGTTGTTTGATCTAAATCCCTGCCATCTTCAATGAGGCATTCCTTCAAGCTTGCTGAAATCAGAGTGAACGCTGCGGTATTAACTGCCTTACCGACAGCCGCCATTTGGTGAACAACTTCTTCACAACTTCTGCCCTCTTCGAGCATGCGAACGACTGCAGCGACCTGTCCTTGTGCGCGCTTCATGCGCTTGATCACAGCATCGAGTTGCTCTTGATCCTCTAGGGCATGCGAGTTCTTAAGCACTACCGCTTTGCTCTTCATTTAGCAGGAACAACGATCTTGCTCAGGAACTCCAGCGAGTGCTTCCTCAATATGCTGCCCACATCCATCCCAGGTAGCTTTCTTGCAACTATTACATGTAACTCGTGCGCACATTTGCTTTTCCCTTCGTAAAAGAACTTGATGGGTGAAGTTATCACATACCCCCTAGGGTATACAACTTGAACCTGGGGTTGGGCGAGTCCGCCCCTATGATGGGCTCATGTCATCTCCGACAACTACTGAAGCACACCAATCTCGCGTCGTTAAGACCCTGATCACTACTCAGGTTCTTAACGGGGTTGGTGTTGCTGGCACAGTTGCAGCAGGTTCGTTACTTGTTGCATCGATTACTGATTCGGAAACTCTTGCGGGATTGGCACAAACTTTCTCTGTCCTTGGCGCAGCCGCTATGGCACTTCCACTTGCCAGACTCACCAATCGTGGTGGGCGCCGATTGGCACTCTCTGCCGGACTCATCACAGGGCTTATCGGTTCTCTTCTAGCAATCACTGGTGGAAGTACTTCCAATGTTTACCTCATGCTCCTTGGATCTTTTCTTGTTGGAGCAGCATCGGCATCGGGTTACCAGGCAAGGTTTGCCGCAATTGATTTAGCAACACCTGATAACAGAGCGAAGCAACTTTCTCTCGTAGTGTGGGGATCAACAATTGGCGCTGTCGCAGGCCCAAATTTAATGGAGCCATCTGGACGCATTGCAGAAAGATTCGGATTGCCATCACTAGTCGGTCCATACATCGTAAGCGCAACTACGTTAGGGCTGGCGGTTGTTGTTATCTTTCTTTTTCTTCGCCCTGATCCTTATCTGACTGCTCATAAAGATGCACGTGCTGCTGGCACGGTAATCAAGAAATCATTTAGAGAAACATTCGCATACATCAAATCAGAACCTGTTGCCTTATTTGCAATCTCATCCATTGCAATCGGTCACCTTGTTATGGTGGCAGTAATGGTGATGACACCTGTTCATATGAAGCATGTCGATGTTACATTGCAAGTCATCGGTCTTGTTATCAGTATCCACGTACTTGGAATGTATGCCTTCTCTCCTGTCGTTGGAAACCTCACTGACAAATTAGGCGAGGTTCGGGTTATTCAAATCGGTGTGGCGTTACTGCTCGTTTCTACAGTCGTCTCTGGAACAGCGAGTGCTGATAACGCAATTCAACTTGGTATCGGGCTATTTTTCCTTGGTATCGGGTGGTCTTGCACGCTCATTGCTGGATCTACCTTGCTTTCAGAATCAGTGAGCGATGAAATGCGACCTTCTTCGCAAGGAACAAGTGATCTCACAATGAACCTGATGGGGGCAGCTGGTGGTGCTCTCGCTGGAGTGATTATCGGATTACTTAACTATGGATGGCTCTGTTATTTTGCTTCAATTCCCGTTGTGGTGCTCGGTGTTTGGTCGAGCCGAGTAAAGCGGTGAGGCAAGCTATGAGTGACGTTGAATTCTGTGGAGAAATGTTTGAGTGGCGTGGGCCCGCACCTTTCTATTTCATCAAAATCCCTGTCGATCAATGCGCGAAGATCAAAGAGCGAGCGGCTCAACTTTCCTATGGCTGGGGAGTGATTCCAGTCACTGGTGAAATAGGGGAAACTGAATTTACAACTTCGCTCATACCAAAAGATGGAGTTTATCTCCTGCCTATAAAGAACGTGGTTCGCTTGGGCGAAGGATTAGAAGTTGATCAAGAAGTCAACGTTAAACTATCGCTCGGGAAGGCTTAACATTAAAATTCAAAGAACTTTATTACTGCTCGCGTTAACGATTCCACTCATCAACGTATCTACTTCGCCCGCCCATGCACATACATCTCTTGAATTATCGACTCCATCAAATAATCAATCAATTGAATTTATGCCTACAGAATTATCTGCAACCTTCGACGAAGATCTCATCGAAATTGAAGGTGAAGTTGTAAATACCTTGGAACTTCAAAGTGCGGATGGC
>WLHB01000043.1 GCA_009702965.1 Actinomycetota bacterium
CTGGGATTGACGTTGCCTGGTTTAGCCGGTACTCCAGCTGCCGATAGTCGTTTACTTCAAGCAAGCCATGATTCAGGACGCCGCATCGTTGAGATGGTGAAAGAAGATTTGAAACCGCAAGACATCCTCACCTTTGGCGCATTCACCAACGCAATTGTCGCCCTCGGTGCAATCGGTGGCTCATCAAATGCTGTAGTGCACCTTCTTGCTATCGCTGGTCGCGCCGGCGTTAATCTCACACTCGATGACTTTGATCGCATTGGGTCACGTATTCCACTTCTGGTAAATCTTCTACCTGCCGGTGAACACCTTATGGAGGATATGTTCCGTGCAGGTGGATTACGTGCCGTGCTGGCACAGGTTGAAAAGCATCTTGATCGCAGCGCGATTAACGTTATGGGTAAGCCTTTAGTTGATAGCCTCAAAGGTGCTGAGATTTTTGATGCATCAGTTATTGCAACGTATGAGAAGCCATTACAACCTGAAGCAGGTATCGCAGTATTGCGCGGAAACATTGCACCAGATGGAGCAGTCATCAAACCAGCTGCTGCGAGTGCACGCCTACTTGTACATACAGGTGCAGCAGTTGTCTTTGAAAGCATCGAAGATTTTCACGATCGTATTGATGATCCGGATCTCGACGTTGACGAAAATAGCGTTCTGATTCTGCGTGGATGCGGCCCTAAGGGATATCCGGGAATGCCAGAAGTTTCAAATATGGCAATCCCAAAGAAGCTACTTGAAAAAGGAATTGATGATCTTGTTCGCATCTGCGATGGACGAATGAGCGGTACCGCCTTTGGAACAGTTGTCCTGCATGTATCTCCAGAAGCAGCAGCCGGTGGGCCACTTGCTCTGATCAAGAATGGTGACTTAATCGAACTCAATGTCCCAGCACGAACAATCAATGTAAAGATCAGTGATGCCGAGTTAGCAGCGCGCACTCCATCGGCTGCCACGATGGGAAGTTTGGCTAATCCGTCTCGCGGCTGGGAGCGCATGTATATAGATCACGTGCAGCAAGCACACTTAGGCGCAGATCTTGATTTCTTGCGAGGCGCTAGCGGTTCAGCGACGCCGCGCGAATCGCATTAAGGAAATATGAGAGCCTTCGTAATTACAGAACCACATATTGGCTCTGTCGTACAAGTAAATGAACCGGTTATTGGCGAGCACGATCTTCTCGTTGCAATTGAACGTGTAGGAATCTGCGGTACCGATGTCGAATTCTTCAATGGCGATATGGCTTATCTGCAGAGTGGCCACGCGAAATATCCATTGCAATTAGGGCACGAATGGTGCGGTCGAGTAATTGAGATCGGATCGCAAGTAGACGAAAAATGGCGCGGCAAATTCATTACAGGCGACACGATGCTTGGATGCCAGCGATGTGAACGTTGCACCAGTGGGTATCAATATCTCTGCCATGACCGTGATGAAGTGGGAATTCGTAATGGATATCCAGGTGCGTTGGCAGAGCGCTTAGTGATTCCAGAGTTTGCCGCACACCTTCTTCCTGATGATTTAGATCCGGCACTCGGCGCGATGGTTGAACCAACAGGAAACGCTCTGCGATCTGTTGATGCAACCGGTCTTTCACAAGATGAGCGGCTATTTATCTTTGGTCCAGGAACTATCGGGTTGCTTTGTGCATTAATCGCACAGAGTCGTGGCATCGAAGTGCACCTGATCGGTATAGAAGATCGTTCATTAGAGTTTGCTCGACAATTTGGATTCGCAGGCGTTCATCACATTAACGCAATCCCACAACTGCCAGTTCACGGGATCATCGATGCAACATATAACAATGCAGTACCGGCGCTTGCACTAGATCTTTTAGAACCAGGACGTACTGTTGTATTCATTGGTATTGCAGGGACTCCAAGCATGATTGATAGTCGCGTGCTTGTCTTAAAAGATCTTAAAGCGATTGGAATATTGAGTGCATCGCCTGGAGTTGCGGGTGCAATCGCACTTTTAAGTTCTGGTGCAATTGACCCACGCGCACTCATTGCAAGTGTTGTTTCGTTGGAAGAGAGCGCTGATGTCTTAGCGGGTAAGCGTCCTGGCGCGGTCGGTGATGGCCCAAAGATCCACATCAAGCCCTAATTTCCGCGATTAACATTGCGGATAAGAGGCGGTAGACTTAAGCCACACTTGGAGACGTCGCATAGCCCGGTCGAGTGCGCCTCACTGCTAACGAGGTAAGGGGTTAAACCCTTCAGGAGTTCAAATCTCCTCGTCTCCGCTCTTAAGTCTGCGATGCTGTGAGCAGTATCAAATGTTCTAAAGTTCATTTGGATGCAATAAAGAATATTGTTGTGCAATGAAGATTCGGGTCGCCATTCTTGCTTTCTCGCTCTTGGCGCTCATTCCAACCCCTGCCACTGCCACTGACGTTATCGAAAAATCGGTTGAGACCGCTTCCGGAGTCTTTATTGATACTTCACTCTTTCTTCCAGAAATCACACCAGCACCAGCAGTATTGCTCGCGCACGGCTTTGGTAGCTCTAAAGATGTGATGAAGCAATCTGCTGAGTATTACCGTGACAATGGATATGTAGTTCTTACATGGACGGCGCGAGGA
Source organism: Actinomycetota bacterium (assembly GCA_009702965.1). Taxonomy (GTDB): domain Bacteria; phylum Actinomycetota; class Actinomycetes; order Nanopelagicales; family Nanopelagicaceae; genus Planktophila. Next base: position 2,588 of record WLHB01000043.1, read on the forward strand.
TTTGGTAAATCATCTGGCCGAATTTCGATGAATGCAGCGCCCGGTGAGATTGCCGATATTCAAAAGTTGATCTCCTATCTTGCTACTCGCAAAGAGGTAAAGAAGGAGAGCGCCAATGATCCGATCGTCGGAATTGTCGGCGGATCATATGGTGGTGCTGCGGCGCTCTTAACTGCCGCTGCAGATAAACGAGTGGATGCTGCGATTGCAGATATCACCTGGAACAACCTTAATCAGGCGCTCTTTCCTCAGTCCTCTTTAGATTTATCCGAGCCTGGTCCCTTTAAGAAAGTATGGACGGGTACATTTCTTTCTCTGGCAACGCTACAAAACCCTGCTCTTGGTGAGTGCGGCACTTTGGTTGAACAGTGGTGCGCTGCCTATAAAAATTCAGTTGTAAATGGAAAGCCATCTGCTGCAGAGATAGCGCTACTCAATTCAGTTTCACCCAGTGAATCCCTTTCACGAATTTCGGCGCCGGTACTAATCAGTCAAGGTCAATCTGACTCACTCTTCCCACTCAGTGAGAGCCTGAAGACATTTGCTGCACTAAGAAAAACCAGTGCAGATCTGCCTCTTTCGCTGATCTGGCATGGCGGTGGGCATGATGGCGGAACGAATGAAGATCAGTATCTACGCGCGCAGTACCTTAATTGGTTTGATAAATATTTAAAGGGTGCAGATATTTCGATTCCTGCTTTTCAATTTACCAAGACCAATGGTTCGATCTCATTACAAGATTCAACGGTGATTCCTAAGAATTTTTCCTCTGCAACGACTCCTGATGCAGCGACTATCAAAACAATTAATCTGCTGCCAAAACCGGTAGTAATGGCCCATCCCATTGGTGGAATTCCTACCGCGATCTCTGCTCTTCCGGGAATTGGTTCAGCAGGAAGTTTGGCTGCCACTGTTGCATCTGGCATTGCTGGTTTTAGCCCAGCATTTCTGCCAGCCCAGAGTGGTTTCCTAGAGAGTGCTCAATTGGAGAAGCTGGTTTCAATCGTTGGACCTTCACGAATCAAGGTTCGCATTACAAGTTCCACCGGCGAAGCGACTCTCTTTTTCTCACTCGTCAGCAAATCTGCAAGTGGGGCAATTACGCAACCCAATGGAATTGTGGCACCGATAAAAATCACGGGAATCCCTGCGAGTGGACGAGAAATTACAGTTGATCTTCCATCTGTCATTCTTGATGCCGCCGTGGGTGACTCACTCGCTGTTGGAATTTCCACCACCGATCAAGGTTATGAATTACCTAAATCTCCTTCTCTTTACACAGTGACTGCTCTTTCACCTCTTGAATATTCAGTGATTGATGCCGTATCTATTACCGGCGCTGGAGCGATCTGGCTCTGGCCAGCACTTGCCTTGCTGGCTCTTTTATTAGCTATCACCTTTATATATCTACGCCGTCCACGCCATTCTGCCGAGGCAAGAGAAGAGAATTTCTTGGTGCAGGTTGAAAATCTTTCTAAGGTTTATAAAGATGGTTATAAAGCGGTTGAGAATTTATCTTTCACCGTTAGTCGTGGTCAGGTTGTTGGATTACTTGGCCCCAATGGTGCGGGCAAGACAACAACACTGCGCATGATGATGGGGTTGATCTTCCCAACTGAAGGCGCAATTTATATGGATGGAAAGGCTGTCTATCCAGGTTCCCCTGCGCTTGCAAACCTTGGAAGCTTTGTGGAAGGGCCAGGATTTCTTCCACACCTTACTGGCCGCGAGAATTTAGATCTGTATTGGAAATCAATTGGCCGCACCGGTGAGAAGTATCTTGATGAAGTTCTCGCAATTACAAAATTGGGAACCGCCCTTGATAAGAAGGTGCGTTCATATAGTCAAGGAATGAGACAGCGTCTTGCAATCGCCCAAGCGATGATGGGAATGCCTGATCTGCTTGTCTTAGATGAACCAACTAATGGGCTTGATCCACAACAAATTGCGGAGATGCGCGTGGTGCTAAAGGAATATGCCAAGACCGGACGCACCGTAATTGTGTCTTCACACTTACTCGCCGAGGTACAGCAAACCTGTTCACATGTAGTCCTCATGCATCGCGGTCATTTGATTGCTTTTGGTCCGATGAAGAAGATTTTGACGAAGAATCGCCAGGCTCGCTCCCTTGAGGAGATATTCCTAGAACTCATTGGCGATGACTTAGTGATCGGGAAGGCAGTTAAATGAGTTATATAGTCGGAAAAACGCTGCCATATCGGGTCGAGCTATATCGCCAGTTAAAGCGTAAGCGCACACTCTTTGCCTATGGCTTCGTTCTCTCGTTGCCAATACTCGTGGCTTTAGCGGTGAAATTTGGACCTTCTGGAGATGACGATGGATCTTCAGAGTTTGGTTCAGGCAGCACAGACATTATTGGTTTAGCCACCTTGGGGGCTGCCAACTTCACAACAACGATGTTGTTCTTCTCAACACCATTTCTATTGGTAACAGTTGTCTCACTCTTTAATGGTGACACTGTCGCAAGTGAAGCGTCGTGGTCGACTTTGCGATATTTGCTCGCATCCCCTGTACCGCGTACACGATTACTGATACAGAAAATGAAGGTGAGTCTCACACTTTCACTCATCGCCGTTCTCTTAGTCCCTCTTTCTTCATGGATTGTCGGGGCGATATCTTTTGGAATAGCACCACTTCAAACTCCTTTAGGGGTCACCTTTGATAACGCGGTTACCTTGCAACGTCTGGCGATCATGACGATATACCTCGCATTCTCACTTCTCTTTGTTGCTGGCTTAGCCTTTTATTTGAGTGTGCGTACCGATGCACCTCTTGGCGCAGTAGGTGGCGCAGTAGGTATCTCAATTTTGCTAACAATCTTGGATGCTATTTCAGCGCTCGGTTCACTCCGCCAATGGTTACCGGTTCACTATTCGGATACATGGTTGGACGCACTCTCAACAACAATTGATTGGTCGCAAATGGCCAAGGGAGCGTCCTACTGCGCAATTTTCGGGATTCTTTTCTATGCTCTTGCGATAACTAAATTCGCCAAGAAAGACATTACTTCTTAACCGTTACTAATTCTTTTTTTCTCAGTGTGAAGGTTGAGAAATCTAAAAGAACGTAATTCTTATTGTTTTATAGGCTTTTGTAATCACTTTCTATCTTTTCGATGAAAAAATCATTTAGCGATGGAAATTTCATAAAAAAGAGTGAGGGGGTGATCTTGGGGTGATCATTTCCCTAAATCACCCTTTCGGGTTTATCTAAAATCACCCCTCTCTTAAAATTTATACCTCTAAAGATGCACTAATAGAAGAGGTATTTTCCGCATGCTAGCCAAGGTGACTCTGCCCTCTCGGGCACAGGTTTCACGATGGCTTGCGTACTCATTAGTGGCCGGTCTCGTGGGCTCGCTACCTATCGCCCCCACCTTTATTCCCAAAGCGGAAGCGGCTGCCTGTACTTCGACAAGTACAACAATTGGATTACAGACCCTTCTGACTTTTAGCCAAGTGCAAAGTTGTGATTGGACCGTTCCCAACGGTGTTACATC
>WLHB01000044.1 GCA_009702965.1 Actinomycetota bacterium
GATCCATCTCTTGTGAGTTGTACTTGAGATCGCGGGCTACTTTTGTCTGTTTAGCTTTTGCACGGCCTCTACCCATGGGGCGGCCTCCTTACCAATAGCTTTTATCTGCGTGGGCGCACTTTAGCGCGATTTATAGGTCCCGGCCAAAGCGGCAGATCCACGCGTGCCTGGGGTGGCTTTGACCTCACCTGCGACCCAGGCCTTCATACCACGAGCGGCTAATGAGGCGATGGTGAGCTCAGCTACGCCTGGATCGACGATGGCGACCATACCGATTCCGGCGTTCCAGGTGCGCTCCATATCTGCCTGCGGGACCTTGGCGATCTCAGCCAGGTAGTGCATCTCGTGAGGAAGCGACCAGGTCGAGCGATCATATGTAGCAGTTAAGCCATCTGGAATCACGCGGGCAGTGTTATCTGCAAGTCCCCCACCTGTGATGTGCGAGAAGGTGCGTAAGTTTTCTTTGAGACTTCTGATGAGTGCCAAACAATCAAGTGCGTAAATCTCAGTGGGTGTCAGCAGAACTTCGCCTAGCGTGCGACCAAAATCTGCGCTCTGTGCGGTGATATCAATATTCTGTGTTGCGATGATGTGGCGCACGAGAGAAAACCCATTTGCGTGGATACCGGATGCGGGCATAGCGATCAAGACATCGCCTGACTTTACGCGATGAGCACCGAGTTGTAAGTGGGCATCAACAACACCAGTGGCAGCACCTGCAATATCAAATTCATCTGCCCCCAGTAACCCTGGGTGTTCAGCGGTTTCACCGCCGACTAGTGCGGTGCCAGCTTTTTCACAACCGCGCGCGATGCCAGCAACGATTGCTGCGATCCGATCTGGAATTACTTTTCCAACAGCGATGTAATCTGTCATAAAGAGAGGTTCTGCGCCGCAGACAACTAAGTCATCAACAACCATGGCAACCAAATCTTCACCAATGGTGTCGTACTTACCAAGAATGCGCGCGATCTCAGTCTTTGTACCAACGCCATCTGTCGAGGTTGCAAGAAGTGGTTGTTGCATTGATTTCATCGCGCTGGCATCAAAGAGACCAGCAAAGCCACCAATGCCACCGATTACTTCTTTACGTGATGCCTTTGCAATCGATGCCTTCATTAACTCAACGGCGCGATCGCCTGCATCAATATCTACGCCTGCATCTTTATATGTGCTCATGGGTTTTGATCCAATATCTCAAGGCGCAATTTACCGTCAGAGAGATCTGTCGGGATAGCAATCGGATATTTGCCTGTAAAGCACGCTGTACATAGCTTTTCGGCCGGTATGTGGGTGGCATCAATCAGCCCTTCAGCGCTGACATAACCCAACGAATCGGCACCAATAGATCTGCGAATCTCTTCAACTTCGAGGCCGCTGGCGATGAGCTCTGCGCGCGTTGCAAAGTCAATGCCGTAGAAACATGGCCACTTCACAGGTGGACTTGAGATGCGTACGTGAATTTCAAGTGCCCCTGCCTCACGCAACATACGAACAATGGCACGCTGAGTGTTTCCGCGGACAATTGAGTCATCGACAACAACTATGCGTTTGCCTTCAATAATTTCGCGCAATGGATTGAGCTTCAGGCGGATACCAAGTTGTCTAATAGTTTGTGATGGCTGAATAAATGTGCGACCAACGTAAGAATTCTTCACAAGTCCAAGACCGTATGGAATTCCTGATTCTTGAGCGTAACCAATAGCTGCCGGTGTTCCAGATTCTGGGACCGGGATTACAAGATCTGCTTTGACTGGTGCTTCAATCGCAAGTTTTTTTCCGATACGTACACGTGTTGCATGGACGCTCTGTCCGGCAATAGAGGTATCCGGGCGAGCAAGATAGACATATTCAAAGATGCATCCTTTAGGTTCTGGCACAGCCCACATCTGCGAGCGAATTCCATCTTCATTAATAATCAAAAACTCACCGGGTTCGACTTCGCGAACAAATGCAGCTCCGACAATATCGAGTGCGGCTGACTCTGATGCGACAACCCAGCCTCGTTCAAGTTTTCCAACAACAAGAGGGCGGACACCATGGCGATCGCGTGCAGCATATAAAGTGCGTTCATCCATAAAGACCAGCGAGAAAGCACCTTCTAGTAGCGGCAATACAGCTAACGCGCTTGCCTCAACATTTTTCTCATGCTGCAGACCAATTAACGCAGTCATGATCTCGGTATCAGTTGTTGCACCGCGCTCATTCTTTGCAGGCGGTTCAAGTTTTGCCACCATCTCAGCGAGATCACCAGTATTGGTGAGGTTGCCATTGTGGGCTAAAGCCAGTGTGCCGTACTTAGTTGGACGCAGGGTTGGTTGGGCATTGATCCAGGTGCTCGAACCCGTGGTGCTGTATCGCGTGTGGCCGATAGCGAGATCGCCGGGAAGTGTTGCCAAATCTGATTCGGTAAAAACTTGTGAGACAAGACCCATATCTTTAAATACAACAATGCGATCGCCATCTGATGTTGCGATTCCAGCAGACTCTGTTCCGCGATGTTGTAGCGCATAGAGACCGTAGAAAGTTAGCTTTGCAACTTCTTCATCAGGTGCCCACACACCAAAGACGCCGCATGCATCTTGTGGCCCTTTATCATCGCCAGGATAGTTGTGATTAAGCAATCCATCAGCGCGGCGACTCATGAAGAGATCCTATTCTGCAATGGCAAGAGCGCCGATAGATCGGCGCGCGCACCTGATGCGTTGATCAAACCTTCGCCAAGAGCATCTGCCCACTTCTTCTCACCGTGCACAAGAGCTAGCCAAGTATCTGCATCCATCTCAATGACATTTGCTGGTGTTCCGCGGGTGTGCGTCGGACCTTCCCCACATTGCACAGCTGCATATGGGGGGATCCGTACTTCGATCGCACGACCAGGTGAAAGGCGGACAAGTTCTGCCAGAGATGTCTTTACCTGTTCGAGAATGATGGGATCGCGCATTTCTTATCCAAATAGTTTCTGGAAGGTAGAAGTGTGGGCGGTGCGGAGTTCAGCAAGTGAAATCTCAACATCATTAATAACAAGTGCATCTCCACCTGTAGTACCAAGATGAGTCAACGGAATATCTCCGGCTGCGGCTTTTAGCGCTGCCACTTTCGATGCTTCAACTGCGACAACAATGCGACCAGGAGTCTCAACAAGTAAATTGATTCCAGGATTTGCCAGAGTAATCGTTGCACCAACGTTGTAGCGCAGAACCATTTCGGTAAGTGTTGCTGTAAGTCCGCCTTGGCTTAAATCATGGGCGGCGGTAAATATCTTCTCAGTGCGACCCTTTACTAATAGCTTGATAAGGCGCATTTCACGCTGCAAATCAGCGATTGGCGCTTGCCCCCCACGCATACCGTGCAGATAAGCCCATTCAGAACCAGAGAGGTTCTCATCGCTTGCACCAAGTAAATAAAGTTCAAGTCCAGCACGTTCAAAGCTCATCGGTGTGCGAGTGCGCACATCATCGATGACTCCAAGAACTCCAATGACAGGTGTTGGCAAAATTGCAACATCACCGGTCTGGTTATAGAACGAAACGTTGCCACCTGTAACCGGAAGTCCCATCTCAAGACATCCATCGGCTAACCCGCGCACAGTCTCTGCAAATTGCCACATCACACCTGGATCTTCAGGTGATCCAAAGTTAAGGCAGTTTGTTACTGCAAGTGGAACTGCACCTGCAGTCGCAATATTGCGTGACGCTTCGGCCAGTGCAAGCTTCGCACCTTCATATGGATTTAAGTAAGACCAATTTGCATTGGCATCTGTGGCTACAGCAACACCTAGGTGTGTCTTCTCATCGATACGAACCATTCCAGAATCATCTGGTTGTGATTGCACAGTATTGCCTTGTACATATCGATCATATTGATTGGTGACCCAACTCTTATCTGCCAGGTTAGGTGTTGCTGCCATCATTAAGATCGCTGCTTTAATTTCTTGTGCTGTCTGTGGAATCGCTGGGTTAATTACCTCAGCGTTAACGCGCGCGATATACGCCGGCTCAGCAAGAGGGCGAGAGTAAACCGGACCTTCATGCGCCACGGTGCGTGGTGGGACATCAACAATGAGTTCGCCATGCCAAGTAATTTCAAGGCGATCGCCATCTGTAACTTCACCAATGACTGTAACTGTCACATCCCACTTCTTGCAGATTTCGAGAAAGCGATCGATCTTGCTCGGTTCAACAATTGCGCACATGCGCTCTTGTGACTCGGACATCAAAATCTCTTCTGGAGATAGCGTGGCATCGCGTAACGGAACGCGGTCTAACTCAACCTTCATCCCGCCGCTGCCGCCTGAAGCTAGCTCGCTGGTGGCACACGATAAGCCAGCCCCGCCTAGATCTTGGATGCCTACGACGAGATCTTCAGCAAAGATCTCCAGTGAGCATTCAATAAGAACTTTCTCAACGAAGGGATCTCCCACTTGGACTGCAGGACGCTTTGCAGGACCTGATGCTCCAAATGTTTCGGAAGCCAAAACCGAAACTCCGCCGATTCCATCTCCACCTGTCTTTGCACCGTAGAGCACAACGAGATTTCCAGCACCGGCTGCTTTTGCCAATTTAATGTCGCTATGTTTCATAACACCAACACAGAGTGCGTTCACAAGTGGATTTCCTAAATAAGTTTCATCAAAGACTACTTCGCCACCGATATTTGGTAGACCTAAACAGTTTCCGTATCCACCGACACCCGCAATAACACCAGGCAACACTCGGCGCGTATCTGGTGCATCTGCCGGTCCAAATCGAAGTGGATCCATTACAGCAATTGGTCGTGCCCCCATCGTCAAAATATCGCGGACGATTCCACCAACACCGGTTGCAGCTCCTTGATAGGGCTCAATAAATGATGGATGGTTATGTGACTCAACTTTAAATGTCACTGCATACCCTTGTCCGACATCGACAACGCCAGCATTTTCACCAATACCAACAAGAAGTGCATCTGATTTAACGGCCTTGTCACCAAATTGCTTGAGGTGAACCTTGGATGATTTATAAGAACAATGCTCAGACCACATCACTGAATACATCGCTAGCTCTGAAGATGTTGGGCGGCGTCCTAAGATCTCTTTAATGCGAGCGTATTCATCACCTTTAAGGCCAAGTTCTGCAAAAGGTTGAGTTGTCTCAGGGTTTGCGGTGGCAATTGCAACGGTATCTAAAGCCATTACTTCACCATCGCTTTTAAGGCTGAGGTGAAAAATCCGAGGCCATCAGTACTTGGACCGGTAAGCGTTTCAATTGCATGCTCTGGGTGGGGCATCAAACCAACGATATTTCCACGCTCATTAGTAATGCCTGCAATGAGATTGCGTGATCCGTTGGGATTTTCGCCGACATAGCGAGCCACAATGCGTCCTTCGCCCTCTAACTTTGCCAATGTCTGATCATCACATTGGAAAGAGCCTTCGCCATTTTTTAGCGGAATAACAATCTCTTGACCCTTTGTGTAATCAGAGGTCCATGCCGTTGAGTTATTTTCAATAACAAGCTTCTGATCGCGGCAGAGAAAGTGAAGATCTTTATTGCGGGTCAGCGCACCAGGCAATAAATGTGCCTCGCATAGAACCTGAAAACCATTGCAAATTCCAAGTAATGGCATCCCGCCATTAGCGGCATCAATCACTTTTGTCATAACAGGTGCAAAGCGACTGATGGCACCACAGCGAAGATAATCACCGTAGGAAAAACCGCCAGGCAAGATCACTGCATCTACACCTTTAAGGTCAGCATCATCGTGCCAAAGCGAAATTGCAGTTGTTCCAGCCACCGATGCCGCACGTATCGCATCTCGATCATCGAGTGTGCCAGGAAAAGTGATGACACCTATCTTCATGCCTGCACCGTGACTACATAAGTTTCGATGACCGGGTTGGCAAGAAGTGTTGCTGCGGCTTTTTCAATATCTGCCATCTGTGCCGCCGTTGGAGTTCCTTCGATTTCAATTTCAAATCGCTTGCCTTGGCGCACACTCTTTGCGAAGGTGAATCCAAGTCGGGGAAGGGCGGC
>WLHB01000045.1 GCA_009702965.1 Actinomycetota bacterium
AATACCTTGATTCCGGTCTAATACTGACCTTGAAGATTGAATTGCATAGGGTTACTCTTACCCTATGCAACAACGTGGACTCCTCCTTCGCAGCCGCTGCGAGGCCAATTAACCGGTCTCCTCGCCGCGGGGTTTGGTGTTGCCGGTAAACCACAACGGCCCCCAACCCCAAGGAGTAAGAAATGAATTTTCCAGTACAAAAACCTTCGACGATGCCTGTGCATCGTTACAGCTCATTTATCCCAGTTGATCTGCACGATCGCACCTGGCCAAATAAGAAGATAACAGTGGCGCCACAGTGGTGCTCAGTTGATCTGCGCGATGGAAACCAGGCACTGATTGACCCAATGGATACACCGCGCAAATTAGCGATGTTCAAACTTCTTGTAGCGATGGGGTACAAAGAGATTGAAGTTGGATTCCCTAGTGCGAGCCAGACTGATTTTGATTTTGTTCGCAAAATAATCGATGAGCACCTCATTCCAGATGATGTGATCATCCAGGTTCTCACCCAAGCGCGCGAACCGTTGATTCGTCGCACCTACGAGGCGATCAAGGGATCTAAGCAAGCGATCGTTCATCTCTATAACTCAACATCAACTTTGCAGCGCCGAGTTGTCTTTGGATTAGATAAAGAGGGAATCAAAAAGATTGCAACAGATGGCGCACAGATCTGTCTTGATCTCATGGCAACAGTTCCTGAGACAAAGATTTCCTTTGAGTATTCGCCAGAGTCCTACACCGGAACTGAACTCGAGTTTGCCGTAGAAGTCTGTAACGCTGTCAATGCGATCTGGAAGCCCACACCAGCGTGGAAGACGATTATGAATTTACCTGCAACAGTTGAGATGGCGACACCAAATATCTATGCCGATTCCATCGAGTGGATGTGTAGAAACCTTGATAATCGTGAAAGCGTTATCGTCTCACTGCACCCACATAATGATCGTGGTACCGGTGTTGCGGCAGCAGAGCTTGGATATTTAGCGGGTGCTGATCGCATTGAAGGAACCCTCTTTGGAAACGGTGAGCGCACAGGCAATGTCTGCCTTGTCACCTTGGGTATGAACTTAGTCAGCCACGGTATTGATCCTCATATTGATTTTTCCAATATCGATGAGGTTCGCCGAACAGTTGAGTACGCAAATCAATTGAAAGTGGCAGAGCGCCATCCATACGGAGGTGACTTGGTTTTCACCGCTTTCTCAGGCTCACACCAGGATGCAATTAAAAAAGGCTTTGATCATTTGGCAGCAGATGCCAAGGCTGCAGGAGTCAGCGTTGACCAGTACACATGGGCTGTTCCTTATCTTCCGATTGATCCGAAAGATATTGGCCGTTCATATGAAGCGGTTATCCGCGTTAACTCTCAATCAGGCAAGGGCGGCGTTGCTTACCTGATGAAGACAGAACATCATCTTGATCTTCCACGTCGCTTACAGATTGAATTTTCAAAGATCGTGCAAGAGAAGACCGATACTCAAGGTGGAGAGATTTCTGCAGAACAACTATGGGCAGTATTTGAAGATGAATACCTACCAACCGAAGGTGCACCGTGGGGTCGCTTCCGTCTGAAGGGGCTGTCACAAACTTCTGTCATGAATGAGGATGTGCAGTTAACGGTGATGATCACCGATCGCGGCGAAGAAGTTGAATTGAAGGGCCATGGAAATGGTCCAATCGCAGCTTTCTGTAACATCCTGCAGAACTACGGCGTTGATGTACGAGTCCTTGATTTCCATGAACATGCTCTCTCTGCAGGTGGCGATGCTTCAGCGGCTGCGTATCTTGAGTGTGCAATCGGCGGAGATGTCTACTGGGGCGTTGGCGTTGACCCAAATACAACAACAGCTTCACTTAAGGCCGTTGTGTCTGCAATAAATCGCGCCATTCGCTGACTACCGTAACCCCGTGAGCCTCTACCGTGATGAAGCGATAGTCCTGCGTACCCAGAAACTGGGCGAAGCAGATCGCATCATCACAATGCTGACTCGCGAACACGGTCGAATTCGCGGTGTCGCAAAAGGTGTACGACGAACCATGTCGAAATTTGGCGCACGCCTTGAACCAGGAAGCCATGTAGATATTCAGATGTATACCGGTAAAACTTTTGACACAATTACTCAAGTTGAAGCGGTGATGAATTACGGCGAAATGATTTCGCACGATTACCAACGGTGGACAATTGCTTCTGCAATTTTAGAAACCGCTGAGCGATTTACCGCCCAAGAATATGAACCAGCGCTGCAGGAGTTCCAATTAGTAGTGGGCGGCATGAAGGCTCTGGCAGAAAATCGCTATGACTCTTCGCTCATACTCGATGCATTCTTACTGCGCTCACTTGCCATCGGCGGATACGCCCCATCAATGACTCACTGTTCGCGCTGTGAAAAACCTGGCCCTCATCGCTACTTTTCATTAGTCGGCGGTGGCTCTGTCTGTATGGATTGCCGCCCATCAGCATCTGCAACACCAGCACCTGAAACTCTTGAACTTATGGGCGACCTCATTAGTGGAAATTGGGATCGCGCCAACACGAGCGACCTGCGTTTTCGCCGAGAGGCTAGTGGACTCGTTGCCGCATATCTACAATGGCACCTTGAACGCGGACTCCGAAGTCTGCCTATGGTGGAGCGTGCATGAGTAAGAAGATTGCGATTGAAATTCCACACCACGTTGCAGTGGTGATGGATGGCAACGGTCGTTGGGCTAAAGATCGTGGATTGCCTCGTACCGCCGGCCATGAAGCAGGCGAAGCAGCGCTCTTTGATGTGGTGCAAGGTGCCATCGAATTCGGAGTAAAAGAGTTGAGCGCTTATGCATTCTCAACTGAGAATTGGAAACGTTCACCAGAGGAAGTCCGCTTCTTGATGAACTTTAATCGCGATGTCTTACGTCGACGCCGTGATCAGATGGATGAGATGGGTGTAAAGATTCAATGGATCGGACGACCTAAGCGTTTATGGTCCTCGGTCATCAAAGAGTTAGAAGAGGCAGAAGAGCAGACCAAGAAGAATAAAGTTCTGACTCTAAACATGTGCGTTAACTACGGTGGACGATCTGAGATTGTTGATGCCGCCACCGAACTGGCGCGTGATGTGAAGCGGGGAAAAGTTAAGGCGGATTCGATTACAGAAAAGACGCTCGCCTCTTATCTCTATGATCCAAAGATGAGCGATGTCGATCTCTTCTTGCGTTCATCAGGAGAGCAGCGCACCAGCAACTTTTTACCGTGGCAATCTGTCTATGCAGAGTTCGTCTTTATGGATGTGTTGTGGCCAGATGTGACACGTAAAACCTTATGGAAGGCGATTGAGGAATACTCAGATCGCGATCGCAGGTTCGGAAAGGCTTAAAAAATTAGCATTTACTGCAGATGCCAAAGATTTCTGCGGTATGGCCTACATCGCGAAAGCCATGTTCTTCTGCCATGACCCGGGCCCACTTTTCGATTGCTCCACCTTCAATTTCAACGGTTTCACCACAACTTTTACAGACGAGGTGATGATGGTGGGCATCTCCACAGAGGCGATAGATAGCTTCACCATCATCACGTCGCAGTACATCGACAATCTTGTCATTCACTAGAGACTGGAGTGAGCGATAGACAGTCGTGAGCCCGATGCTCTCACCCTCGCGCTGCATGAGGCGATAGATTTCTTGCGCACTGGCAAATCCACCAGCACGTTCAAGGGTGCTCAGTACACGAGGATTAGAACGGGACATGTATGTGATTACTCGTGATCGTGCTCATCAGAATGAGTTGATTTTTCAATCACAACCGTTTCTGCTGCATGATCATGTTCTTCTCCAGAGTGAAGATAGCTCACTAGAGTCCACATGATCGCTACACCTGCAATTGTTGAAACCATAGTCCAGCGAGAAGAGTGTTGTGAGTGTGCTTCGGGAAGAATGTGCGCAGTTGCAAGATAGATGACAATACCGGCGAAACCAGCGAGATAAATTGCGATGAGATCATCGCTGATAACAAGACTTGCACCGAGTGCCGCACCGCTAATACGTGCAACAGCATCAACGCCTAATAACCACATACCTTTCTTGCCCCACTTACCGCTCTTAATAAGAAAAGAGACGGTATTGAGTCCGTCGCTAAATGCATGCACAAGGAGTGCAATAAAGACTGCAACTCCAAGTTCTGAACTCACCTTAAATGCAACGCCAAGTGCCAAACCATCTAAAAAGACGTGACCACCCATGGCAACTGCTCCGAAAATACCAGTGATATTGGCTGCGTGTTTATGATCGTGGCCGTAATCAGATTCTGCTGGCTCGTGTGATCCAGAGAGTTGTTCAAAGAAGTGAAGGAGTAAAAATCCGGCAACGAGTGCAATCGATGTTGCTGGTGCATGAAGAAATTCACTGCTTCCGAGTTCAAAGACTTCAGGTAGAAGGTCGAAGGCAACTAAGCCAAGAAGGAGACCTGCTGAAAGCCCTAAAACTAAGTGGAGGCGATCCTTTGATTTAATTGCAAGGGTTCCACCGGCAAAGGTGGCGATGGCTGTGGCTGCTGCGAGTGCGATAGCGATATTCATGGCGACAAGATAGCACAAATGAAAATGATTTTCATTCCCATAAGCCAAGGGATAGCCTTACCCCATGATCGCCGTCGCTAGATTTGAGATTCCACTGGGCCAAGGGGCAGATTTTCGCCTCGAACTCGAGGGCGTTCGCGCAGTCTTGGCAGAGGCTGCCGGATTCCTAGGCGGTGAAGTTGGCCAGAATTTAGATGAACCATCCTTATGGGTGCTGACAACCCGTTGGGAAAATGTCGGCTCTTATCGTCGGGCACTCAGTTCCACGCGCGCAAAACTTGAGGCGATTCCCGTGCTCGCTCGTGCAATCGATGAGGCGGGAGCATACGAGTAAGCAGAAGGTAAACTTAGCGATGTGAGCAACGCCCGTTGCTCTTCACCGACAGCCAGCCGGATGGAGAAATAAGATGGCCGTAGATCGTTTAGAAAATATTGTTTCACTTGCAAAGCGTCGTGGATTTGTTTATCCATCATCTGAAATTTATGGCGGATTACGCGCCTCATGGGATTACGGCCCACTCGGAGTCGAACTCAAAAATAACGTCAAGCGCCAATGGTGGAAAGCCATGGTCATGGGACGTGAAGATGTTGTCGGTATTGATTCTTGCGTGATCTTGGCACGCGAAGTCTGGGAAGCATCAGGACACGTTGCAACATTTAGCGATCCGCTCACTGAGTGCACCGCATGCCACAAGCGTTATCGCGCAGATCATCTGGAAGAAGCATACGAAGCAAAGCATAAGAAGAAGCTTGAATCATTAAGTGAGATGAACTGCCCTGCCTGCGGAAATAAGGGCCAGTTCACGACACCAAAGCAGTTCTCAGGTTTGTTAAAAACTTTCCTTGGGCCAGTTGAAGACGAATCTGGCCTTGCCTATCTTCGCCCAGAGACAGCACAAGGAATCTTTATCAACTTTGATCAGGTGATGACAACATCTCGCAAAAAGCCACCATTTGGTATTGGCCAGATTGGTAAGTCATTTCGTAACGAAATTACGCCAGGAAACTTTATCTTCCGTACCCGTGAATTTGAGCAGATGGAGATGGAGTTCTTTGTCGTTCCAGGAACAGATGAAGATTGGCACCAATACTGGATTGATACACGACTTGCTTGGTATAAAGATCTTGGAATTAATCCAGAGCGTCTTCGTATCTATGATCATCCAAAAGAGAAGTTATCCCATTACTCAAAGCGCACTGCTGACATTGAGTACAAGTTCGAATTCACCGGAACTGAGTGGGGTGAGCTAGAAGGAATTGCAAACCG
>WLHB01000046.1 GCA_009702965.1 Actinomycetota bacterium
CATTTACAGATGAAGTAGATCACTTCCTTTACAGTCGATTCCACAATCCAACTGTTGCGATGTTTGAAAAGAGACTAGCCGCTATTGAAGGTGCGGAGTTTTGTGTGGCAACGGGTTCAGGAATGTCTGCGATGTTTGCCTCCCTTGCCTGTCTTGTAAGTGCTGGCGATCACGTTGTTGCATCTGCTTCGATGTTTAGTTCGTGCCATGTTGTTATCACTGAGTTTCTACCTAAGTGGGGCGTCACCTACGAATTGGTGAAAGGAAATGATCCAAAGGTGTGGGCGAAGGCGCTTTCAAAATCAACTAAGGCAGTATTTATTGAAACCCCAAGTAATCCGCTTCTCGATATTGTAGATATCGCAATGGTGAGCGATCTTGCTCATGCCGTTGGAGCAACTGTGATCGTAGATAACATCATGGCGTCAACGATTTTGCAGAAACCTTTAGAGCTAGGTGCAGATGTTGTGATGTATTCAGCAACAAAACACATCGATGGGCAAGGACGAGTGCTAGCTGGTGCAATTCTTGGATCGTTTTCCTACATTCACGAACACCTATTGCCATTTGTTCGCCACACTGGTCCTTCAATCAGCGCATTTAACGCATGGATTCTGGTTAAATCACTGGAAACCATGGAGATGCGTGTTCATCGTATGAGCGATAACGCACTTGCAATTGCGCAATATTTGGAGACGCGTCCTGAAATCAAGAGCGTGCGATATCCAGGTCTTGCCTCCCATCCAGAACACGCATTGGCTATGCGCCAGATGAAAAAGGGTGGCTCCACAATTGGAATTGAATTTGCTGGCAGCGTAAAAGATGCCTACAAAGTTATGAACGCACTTCGCGTCATTGATATTTCAAATAATTTGGGTGATAGCAAGTCACTGATCACACATCCAGCCTCAACCACACATCGCCGCCTGAGCCCTGAGGTTCAAGCAGAGATGGGCATTACACCTTCGGTAGTTCGTTTATCAGTTGGTCTTGAGCATGTAGATGATCTGATCAAAGATTTAGATCAAGCCTTTAAAAGCTGAGCAGCAACGAGAAGCGCTGAAAATAGCGTGAGGTAGGTTATTGACCAGTGGAAAATTTTTGCAGCCACTGAATTGTAGTTATCGGAATTTTCCTTCAGCTGGATCAGTTGGTAGGCAAAGATCAATCCGAGTCCAACGGTGATCACCATCGCCCACCATTGCAACTCGGCTAAATAAATGAGTGCAACTGAACTAGCGATCATCGCTGCGGTATAAAACCACATATTTTTTACAACAACATTGCGTGCTGCAATCACCGGAAGCATTGGGATTGATGCGGCTTCATAATCATCTTTATATTTAATCGCCAGCGCCCAGAAGTGTGGCGGTGTCCAGAAGAAAATAACTAGAAAGAACGCAACGGCGGTCCAAGAGATTGAGTTCGTGACCGCTGCCCATCCAATAAGTACAGGCATGCAACCTGCTGCTCCACCCCAGACAATGTTTTGGGATGTGTGACGCTTAAGTGCCAGTGTGTAGACCAGAACATAAAATGCAATTGCGATCGCGGTAAAGAGTGTTGCTAAGGGTGTTGTAAAGAACCAAAAGGTAATCAACGATAAGAAGCCGATGGTTGATGCAAATATTGCTGCATGAGTTTTGCTAAGCGCACCTGTGACGAGTGGCCTTTTTGACGTGCGCTTCATTAATTGATCAAGGTCGCTCTCAAGAACCATATTAAATGCATTGGCACTTCCCGCAGCTAAAGTTCCGCCAACTAGCGTCACTAAAACAAGCCAGGCATCTGGAATTCCTTCTTCGGCCAAAATCATCGCCGGAATAGTTGAGATCAGTAAGAGTTCGACTACGCGCAGCTTCATTAAAGCGATATAAGCGCGTGCGAGGACCATGAGGCTAGATTACCCAGCAAATCTGATCTCTGTTCTCAGTCTGCTTTAAGGTTCGCGGGCTATCTTCATCACAAATGAATAAGGGAGATCTATGACACAGAACAATGCTCACGAGCCAGAGAATCAGAACTGGATGGATATCGCAGAAAGTGATGCAGTTAATGGCGTACGCCACAGTCGTGGACGACTTCCATTTGTTGCAGCGGCTATCGCACTTGTTGCAGTCGGTGGTGGCGCGATATTTGCACAGACTAATAATCCGGGGACATCTCAAGTCGATCCCAGCTCAGTTGTGACAGCCGTTGCAACCGCTCTCCCAACCGCAGCAGAACCAACACTCGGTCAAGAAGTAACCACCGCGGCGCCGGTATTGATTAACGGCATTCCTACGATCCCGCCAGTTGCTGGTGGAGGGC
The DNA here is from genome assembly GCA_009702965.1 of Actinomycetota bacterium. Taxonomy (GTDB): domain Bacteria; phylum Actinomycetota; class Actinomycetes; order Nanopelagicales; family Nanopelagicaceae; genus Planktophila. The sequence continues at coordinate 2,311 of WLHB01000046.1, forward strand.
GTTATGAGGATGATGACGATGATTACGAAGACGATGATGATGACGACGAAGACGATGATTACGAAGACGAAGATGACGATTAAGATGAGGGGATGAAGCGTTCACTCATCTCACTTGTCTCTATAGGGGTACTTCTACTTCTGGCTTCTCCTAGTCAAGCAACAGAGACTCCAACGGCATATTCAGCGCCTTCAAAAATGAAATTGATCGCAACGATCAATGGAAACATTGCACCGAAATCAGTTCTCGCATCTGGAACTGGGCTCGTGAGTGCACATAACATGATGTATCGCCATTCAGTCACAATTTATGACAGTAAGAAAAATACTCTGCTCGCTACAGTGCCTGACACTGTTCGACTCTCTGATTTTGGATATAAGAAGTACAGCGGCACGTATAGAGGAGCACCTGTTGAGGGTGCATTTAGTCCTGATGGTAAATATCTCTATTTCACCAACTATGCGATGTATGGAAAAGGTTTCAATAAAGAGGGAACAGATAAGTGCAGTCCATCGAATGGATATGACACAAGCTTTCTCAGTCGAGTAAATCTCGATAACTACACAATCGATGCCGTCTACCCTGTCGGTTCAGTTCCTAAAGTTGTTCAAGTAACACCAGATAATAAATATGTTCTGGTGAGCAATTGGTGTTCATACACCGTCTCGGTGATCTCGATTGAGACAGGTAAGACAGCAAAAACAATTAAAATTGGACGTTACCCGCGTGGAATCGCAATCGATAAGTCCAGCACTTTCGCCTATGTAGCTGAAATGGGCGGTTCAGGAATTCATCGCATCGACCTGAGAGATTTCTCAAAAACGTTCTTACCTGTTGGCTCAAATCCACGGGCGGTGGTTCTCTCACCTGATGAAAAAGTCCTCTATGTCACCTTGAACATCTCTGGCAAAGTCGCAGCCTGGGACTTAGAGAAGAATAAATTAATAAAGACTGTAACTACCGGTAAAGCTGCGCGAAGCCTGGCAATCTCTGATGATGGTTCTGCTCTCTTTGTTGTCAATTACCTCAGTGGGACTCTGTCAAAGGTTCGCACCGCAGATCTTAAAGTCATTCAAACGATAAGAGTCTGTAATGAACCAATCGGAATTACCTTTGATTCGGTTTCACAGAATACGTGGGTCGCTTGTTATGGCGGTTCAATTAAGGTGTTGTCGAACTAATTACAGTAGCTGTCTCTGTAACAACAGGAACGGGAATAACTGGAATAAGTGGAAGAGCAATCTTTCCTAGGTAGCGATCTAAGGTATCTCTGGCAACCTTTGACGCTGAATAACTGCGACTTAAGCGATCAGCGATGACAACAAAGATGTACTCGCGGTCTTCTGACTCAATATATCCAGCCAACGAAACTGTTCCATTTAAAGTTCCAGTCTTCGCGCGCACTAAACCAACTGCCTGCGGCGCCGTCTTAATGAATCGCTCATTGAGCGTTCCATTGATTCCACCTGATGGAAGGCTATCGGCAACGAGTTTGTATTCAGGATTCTCATATACTTCAAGAAGAAGGTCACCGAGGAGCTTGGCAGTAAGGCGGTTATCGTGAGAAAGCCCGCTGCCATCTTTAACAACGAGCTTCGATGAGTCAATCTCCATTTCAGCTAAAACTTTCTTAAAGACTGCGCGGATTCCAGTCGTGTTTTGTGGAAATCCAGCAGATTTTGCAGCAAGGCGAGCCATACGCTCAGAGAGAATATTGTCGCTCCACTTCATAAAGTAATGAGTCATCTGCAGAACCGAAGGTGAGATGCTATTTATTACCGGTTCTGAGACTAAGTTTTGCGCCTCATTGGCAGAGACTGGCTTGACTGTTACTGCTACTTTTTTGCTTCGTAGGTAAACCTTCATATTTTTTGCTTCGCTGTCATAGATGCCGTTGTAATAGATCGTCATCTTCTTTACAGGAACACCGGCCTGCGCCTCTAGTTCAGCATGGCCGCGATATGCCAAATACTTCAACGATGTCTGCCCTAAACGTTTTGCGTTGTAAGCGCTAAAAGTTGCCCAGGGATCCATATCCCCTTGGATAACTACCGAGCTCGACTCTGTTGAAATAGATAGAGAAGTCTGGAAGCGCATCTTGGGATCGAGATATCGCGCAACCGAAGCCCCTGCCAGTAACTTAAGAGTGGAAGCGGGCTTTCGTGCTGCAGAAGAATTTGATTCAAAGACAACTTCTTTAGTGCTGGCATCAATCAAGATCACGGAAGGGTTTTTGAGATCTGGATCTTTAGCCAAATTGGTAAAGACTGTCGCTGCCCGTACAGGATCAAAGGCAGATGTCGGCGCACCAAGAAAAACTCCACAGAGCAATGCGGAGAGAGCTACGCCGATAATCTTTTTCATAGCAACAGGAATTAACGCCAGCCGTAAGCGATAAGAATGTTGGTGATGGTAAGTCCTAACATCACTGTAAATGTTCTATCTGTAAAGGTCTTCTTCTTGAGATTGACGAACCCGATAACTAGAAGAGCCAAAACAATCAGGAATTTGATTCCGACCTTCATGTGATTGATCTCTGTGTCATGTCCACCAGACCAGGTAAAGACCATCACAATTCCAGCGAGCAAGGCGGTCGCAGTGGCATGTAGAACTCCTGGATTTAGGGCGCGCGGACTCTTCTTCCATGAGATCACTAAGAGTGCGAGGATTCCAAGGATTGCCACGAGGTGTACTGCAAATGCGATATAAAAAGCGACCTTCACGTTGACTCCATTCAAATATCTAATATGCGATTCTGCTCTCCTAGTTTAGGGTGATCTCATGGAAATCAAGACACCTGCAACTATCGGCCCAGGAGAATTCTTTCCTGTTGTAGGCGTAGGTCCTCATGAAAAGCCATGGCCAACCGGTGATCAATACGATCCTGAGTTACTTGAAAATGGCGATAGAAGAAATGTCTTAGATCACTATCGATACTGGAGCGTTGAAGCAATCGTTGCTGATTTGAATACCAAGCGCCACGGACTGCAGATCGCAATCGAAAACTGGCAGCACGATCTCAATATTGGTTCAGTTGTAAGAACAGCAAATGCATTTAATGTGAGCGCTGTACATATCGTTGGAAAGCGTGACTGGAATAAGCGCGGTGCAATGGTCACTGATCGTTACTTAACTGTCATTCACCACCCCACAATTGCTGATTTCGCAACGTGGTGTTCAGAAAATGAGTTACCCATCATCGGTATTGATAACGTACCATCATCGAAACATTTGGAAGCTGCCCAACTTCCAGAGAAATGTGTACTTTTATTTGGACAAGAGGGTGCCGGAATGTCAGATGAGGGCGTTGAGGTGTGCAGTGTTTTATATGCAATCGAGCAATATGGTTCGACGCGTTCAATGAATGCATCGGCTGCCGGAGCAATTGCGATGTATCACTGGGCCTTGCAGCACCTACCTCGCCAAGTGTAGGAAACTAGTTCCCTAGTGGTTCTTGTTC
>WLHB01000047.1 GCA_009702965.1 Actinomycetota bacterium
AAATAAGAAGTCTTCAATGGCTAAGGCAGCTGCCAAAGCCGGCGCTCGTTAATTTAACTAGTAACGCCTAACAAGGGGCCACACACGTGCCTGCAATCCAAATAAGTAAGGCGCCTCAACCTGCCGCGACCAATCCTGCGCAGATTCGTAACTTTTGCATCATCGCACACATCGATCACGGTAAATCTACTCTCGCCGATCGCATGCTTGGAATCACCGAAGTAGTCGAAGCGCGAAATATGCGTGCGCAGTATCTAGATCGTATGGATATCGAACGCGAACGCGGAATCACCATTAAGTCACAGGCAGTCCGCCTTCCATGGATTAGCGGAATCGATGGTCAGGAATACATCCTGAATATGATCGATACACCTGGACACGTTGACTTCACCTACGAAGTATCGCGCTCGCTTGCAGCATGTGAAGGTGCGGTCCTGCTCGTTGATTGCGCACAAGGTATCGAAGCGCAGACACTTGCAAACCTTTACCTTGCGATGGAGAACAACCTCACCATTATTCCCGTGCTCAATAAGATCGATCTTCCTAATGCACAGCCAGAGAAGTTTGCACAAGAACTTGCCAACCTCATCGGCTGTAAGCCAGAAGATTGTCTGCGCGTTTCCGGAAAAACTGGTGATGGTGTTGCAGATCTACTCGATCAAATCATTGCCCAGATTCCAGCACCCGTCGGTGATCCAAATGCACCTGCACGAGCGCTGATCTTTGACTCTGTCTATGACGCCTATCGCGGTGTAGTTACATACGTTCGTGTAGTTGATGGACACTTAAATCCACGCGAGCAGATTCAGATGTATTCAACCGGTGTTCGCCACGAAGCCCTTGAAGTGGGTGTTATTTCACCTGAGCCACTTCCAAGTAAAGGACTTGGTGTTGGCGAAGTGGGATATTTGATTACAGGTGTAAAAGATGTTCGCCAATCACGTGTAGGCGACACAATTACAACTTATCAAAATCCAACAACAAACCCGCTTGCTGGATATAAAGATCCTAAGCCGATGGTCTTTGCCGGTCTCTTCCCATTAGATGGCGCTGACTTTCCATTACTACGCGATGCTCTCGATAAATTGCAACTCAACGATGCCGCTCTTGTCTATGAACCAGAGAGCTCAGCAGCGCTCGGATTTGGTTTTCGTTGCGGCTTCCTAGGGCTGCTACACATGGAAATTGTTCGCGAACGCCTTGAACGCGAATCAAAGATCTCTCTTATCTCAACAGCGCCAAACGTGGTTTATCAAGTGACTCTTGAAGATGGCAAGAAATTCGTTGTTACCAATCCATCAGAGTTTCCTGATGGAAAAATCAACACCGTTGAAGAACCAATTGTGAAGGCGACAATCCTTGCCCCATCAGATTTTATCGGCGTGATTATGGAGCTCTGCCAAGATCGTCGCGGTGCATTGCTCGGTATGGATTACATCTCAGAAGATCGCGTTGAGATCCGCTACACATTGCCGTTGGCTGAAATCGTCTTTGACTTCTTTGATCAACTCAAGAGCCGTACTAAAGGTTACGCCTCCCTTGATTACGAAGAGATTGGCGATGAGCCAGGACAACTGGTGAAGGTCGATATCTTGTTACAAGGCGAAGCAGTGGATGCATTTAGCGCAATCGTGCACCGCGATAAGGCTTATGCCTATGGTGTGATGATGACCGGCAAACTACGCGAGCTGATTCCTCGTCAGCAGTTTGAAGTTCCTATTCAGGCCGCGATTGGCTCTCGCATTATTGCTCGCGAATCAATCCGTGCGATGCGCAAAGATGTTCTTGCAAAGTGTTACGGCGGAGATATTTCTCGTAAGCGCAAACTCCTTGAAAAGCAGAAAGAAGGAAAGAAGCGCATGAAGATGGTGGGACGCGTTGAAGTTCCACAAGAAGCCTTCGTCGCAGCCCTTGCAACAGATGCTGATATCGAAAAGATTAAAGCTGCTCGTAAAGCAGAATAATGCTCTCCTTCTACGTCCACATCCCATACTGCATTAAGCGCTGCGGGTATTGCGACTTCAACACATACACACCGTCTGAACTTCAAGATGGCGCAACTCTTGAAATTGTTTCTGGCGATTACATCGATGCAGTTCTTAAAGAACTTGAATTTGCACCCACTGACGTTGTGCCCACAATCTTCTTTGGTGGCGGTACTCCTTCATTGATTCCACCTCATGATCTGGGTCGCGTCATTAATGCAATAAAGGCACGTAATGGTCTGACCGAAGATTGCGAGATCACTCTTGAAGCTAACCCTGATTCAGTGACGGCAGAAAAGCTTGAAGGTTACTTCGCGGCAGGCTTTAACCGCATCTCATTTGGCATGCAATCAACATCTACCCATGTGCTTAAAGTCTTAGATCGCACACACGATCCTGAGAATGTTAAGCGTGCAGTAGATATGGCACGTGCTGCAGGCTTTCAATCAATCAGTGTGGATCTGATTTATGGAACACCCGGGGAGAGCCTTAAAGACTGGCAATCAACAGTGACACAAGCACTCAATCTTGGTGTTGATCACATCAGCGCATACGCACTCATTATTGAAGATGGCACAAAGTTAGCGGCACAGATCAAACGCGGTGATATCGCTTCTCCTGATGATGATTTGATGGCGGATATGTATCTCTATATCGATCAAGCATGTGGCTTCAAAGGATTGAAATGGTATGAACTCTCTAATTGGGCTAAACCAGGTTTTGAATCACGACACAACATGGCGTATTGGAAATCTGCGAACTGGTGGGGCTTGGGGCCAGGTGCCCATTCACATATTGACCGAAAGAGATTCTGGAATGTAAAGCATCCCACTGCATATAAGCAGAGACTCTTTGATGGTCTCTCACCGATCGCAGATTCAGAGGAACTTAGCGATGAGATGCGTAGAAGTGAATACATCATGCTTTCAAGTCGACTGCGTACAGGAATTGCAAAGCGGGCTCTGACTATCGCCCAATACGAGCGAATGGCTGATCACATTAAGGCTGACCTGATTCTTGATACCGCAGATGCGCTAGTACTGACCGCAACTGGTCGCTTGATGGCCGATCGCATCGTGGCCGACCTGCTTGCCTAGCGTGGCTGTAGTACCGTTAGCCTTATGAGCACAGCACTTACAATCATTGTTGCATTTCTAGCCGTCGTATTTGTGATTTCAGGATTGTCCAAGGCGAGCGGAAATGAAAAAGGTCTTTCGGGTACACGCGATGTCAATGTGCCAGATAAGTTTGCACGGCTAGTCGGCTTTATCGAAACAGCTCTCGCTCTCGGCCTAATCATCAGCATGAAATGGAACTGGATGCTCTTCTTCCCACTCGTTGGTCTCTGGGTTGTTATGGCAGGTGCGGTCTATACCCACTTTAAGGCGAACAAATTGCGAACAGCAATCCCAGCCTTCTTCCTACTTACCTTAATCTCGATCGCACTTGTTTTAAATAAGTAAGCATCGCTATTGCAATTAATATGAGTACCTCAACCCGTCGCCTTGAAATTTTGCGGGCAATTGTTGATGAGTACGTCGCAACTCAAGAACCCGTTGGTTCTAAGGCAATTGCAGATCGCCACGAACTCGGAGTTTCACCTGCGACCATTCGAAATGAGATGGCCCTGCTCGAAGAGGAAGGCCTGATTACAGCACCTCACACAAGTGCTGGTCGTATCCCAACAGATCGTGGCTATCGAGTCTTCGTCGACAAGCTGGCAGAGGTGAAACCTTTATCTGCGCCAGAGCGTCGCGCCATCGAATCATTTCTTGAAGGCGCACTTGATCTTGACGATGTTGTGATGCGCACGGTGCGCTTATTGGCCGATGTCACTAAGCAAGTTGCGGTTGTGCAGTACCCATCCATTATGAAATCCCGTGTGCGCCACGTTGAGGTGGTGCCACTTACTCCATCTCGCATGATGATGATTCTGATCACTGACGCAGGGCGAGTCGAGCAACGTGTTATTGAACTTACGCGAGATGTGCCGGAGGCATTTATCGCAAGCATCCGCGGTCAACTCAATAATGCAATGGCTGGACAATCATTGCCTGAAGTAGCAGATCGAATCTCTGGAATCATTGAGGGCTATAGCGCCACCGATCGTCGCGATGTCTCACTTATTATCTCTGCAGTTATTGAAATGGCGATCGAGCGAGCAGAAGAGAAAGTAGTTCTGGCAGGTACTGCAAACCTTGCACGCTTTAGCGATGATTTCCAGATGACAATGCATCCAGTTCTTGAAGCTCTTGAGGAGCAAGTAGTCCTACTGCGTTTACTTGGTGATGCTGCAGACACAGTCAAAGTTCGCATTGGTTCAGAACAGAGTGAGCAGAATCTCAAATCAACATCCCTTGTCACAGTCGGATATGGCGACGCGTTTGGCGAGGCTGGTTCATCCCTTGGGGCTCTTGGAATTCTTGGTCCTACTCGTATGGATTACGCTGGGTCAATGGCAGCTGTCGGCGCAGTTGCGCGCTATGTCGGTCGATTTATCTCAGAGGGAAGCTATAAGTAATGTCAGATATGTATGGGTTGCTCGGTGTTTCTCGCGACGCTTCGCAAGATGAAATCAAAAAAGCGTACCGAAAAATCGCTCGAGAACTTCACCCTGATGTGAATCCTGATCCAGCGGTACAAGATAAATTCAAAGAAGTTACCGCTGCATATGAAGTCTTAAGTGATCCCCAGAAGCGTCAGCAATATGACATGGGTGGACAGGGTTTCGGCGGTTTTGGTGGATTCGGCGGTGGCGGCGGATTTAGTGACATCATGGATGCATTCTTTGGTGGCGGTGGAAATCGTGGTCCGCGCCCACGTATGCGCCAAGGTCAAGATGCGCTGATTCGTGTACAAGTCACATTGGCAGAGGCATGTTTTGGAACAGAGCGCGATCTCGCAATTGAGAGTGCGGTTATCTGTACAACCTGTAAAGGAAATGGTTGCGCCAATGGCAGCGCGCCATCTATGTGTCAGGTGTGTAAAGGTCGCGGTGAGACCCAACAAATTCAAAAATCTTTCTTAGGTCAGGTCATGACATCGCGTGCATGCGCCCCATGTTCTGGATTCGGTACCGTCATCCAAGATCCATGTCGTGAATGTGCAGGCGAAGGAAGAGTTCGCGCACGCCAAAGTATTCCTGTAAAAATTCCAGCAGGTGTTGAGACTGGTAACCGCATGCAGTTAGCTGGACGCGGTGAAGTAGGTGCTGGTGGTGGCCCAGCGGGTGATCTCTACGTAGAGATTGTCGTCGAGCAACATGAATTTCTTATCCGCGATGGCGACACTTTGCACATGGAGGTAGAGATTTCATTTGCTGCAGCAGCTCTTGGAACAAAAATTACTGTCGATACCTTGGATGGCCAATCTGAACTCGTTATTAAAGCTGGCACGCAGACTGATTCCACCGTGTCACTTAAGGGCCATGGAATGACACGCCTTCGTAGCGGAAGCCGCGGTGATCTCATCGTGCATGTTGTTGTCATGACTCCAACCAAGCTTTCTCGCGAGCAAGAGAAGTTACTGAAAGAGTTTGCCAAATCACGCGGTGAGGTAGTCGGTGATTCACATACAAAGAGTAAGAATCAGAGCTTCCTCGGCAAATTTAGAGAGTCATTTGGACGCTGATGCGTACCCTCTTCTTTGTCTCTGATCTTCCTACACAAGTCGGTGCCACGTATACCTTCGATAATGAAGATGCTCTCCATGCAATTCGAGTTCTTCGT
>WLHB01000048.1 GCA_009702965.1 Actinomycetota bacterium
CCCTGACTCTCTGGCTCCATATCTCCCCCGGCAAAGAGTGAGAAATCTGGAGCCCGCAGAATAATTGCGATGCTCGAATTATTTGGATCACTCTCTTGCTCTTCTGCCCACTGCCCTTGTGGCCAGAGAACATCAACTGTTACCTCACCGCGCGTACTGTGAAAGGTTGCTCGTGTTCCGGCGCGAATGTTTCCATACCACTGCAGTGCAATCTCTCGCCCATCTGCTGCCCCTGCATATCCGCCGACATGGTCTGCATGGCTATGACTCATTATTAATAGTTCGATCTTCTTAATTCCCAATTGATGCAGGCAGCGATCAAGAGCAATGGGATCAGGGCCAACATCAAGGACAATTCCTCGATTATTTCCCAGGTTAACCACCATGGCATCTCCTTGACCGACATCGCAATTTGCAACCTGCCAATCTCCACCAGGAAAGCGAAGAAACCACGAGATCACAATTAATAGTACGAGTGCACCTATTACAACTTTTCGATTAAAGATAAAACCTAGGGCGATGATCCCGGCGATAATCAGAAAACTCTTACTTCCGGTGGCCAGAGTAATAAGTGGCAAATCTGAGATAAGCGATGCTATCCAAGCAATCCATGTTGCTAAAGGCTTGATTAACCAGATCAATATCCCTGATACCGCAGGCGCAAATGGAGAGATCACTCCTGCGATAAATCCCAAGATAGTTATTGGTGCAACCGCTGGGGCGGCTAGAACATTAGCCAAGATGCTCATTAATGAGATCTGCCCTGAAATCGCAACAATGACAGGGGTGCAGAACAATGTCGCTGAGAGCGGGATAGCAATCACAATCGCAAGCGGTCTTGGAATCTTTTTTGAAAAACTCTCAACCAACCGTGGTGCCAATAGAAGTAGACCCGCTGTCGCAAGAACAGAGAGTGCAAAACCTGGATCGCGCACCTGCCACGGATCTGCAACGATCACCGCACCTATTGCAAAACCAAGTGCTGGCAAAGAATCGCGACCACGATGTGTCCCCTGAGCAAGGAGTAAGACCGATGCCATCGCTGCTGCTCGTAGTACCGATGGAGATGGCCGTACCAGAGAGATAAATGCAATAAGAAAGAGGGCAGTCACCGCAAGGCGTAAAGGAATCCGCCGAATAAGAAATTGCATGAGATACAAAATGAAGGTTGAAACAATTGCAAAGTTTGCTCCACTGACAGCAACTAAATGGGTAAGCCCCGATCTGCGCATCTCATTTTTAAAGCTCTGACTCTGTAATGAGGTGTCCCCCAACACCATCCCAGGGATCAGTGCACCAGAATCACCGGTTCCGCTAGCACCACGTAACCCATCTCTAATTGCATCAAGTCCCTTTGCCCAACGTGATGCCTCTGTAAGCGCCTGGATTTCGCCTTTACTAATTAACAAGGCAGCAACTCTGCCCTCTTTACTTGCCATCGCACTTACTCGAAGCTGCAGTTTCTGTCCCGGGAGTAACTCTGTGATTGCAGCATCAGTTGAAATCAACCGTGCAGGTGATCGCAGTGCGTAATTCTTCTCTCCATCGACAAGACCAATAACCCGAATCAGCGCGCTGTAACTCTGTTCGGCAAGTGAATCCCCCATTACTCGTGGGGCTAAAGCGTGTGCATCAGTTGTTAACACAGCGGTGACAACAAATGATTTGCCATAGAGATCTCTTAAGATCGAAGCCTCGAGGGAAGATTGCCTCAATGACATCAGCGTCGCACCAAGAATGATTGCTGCTATCAGTAAAAGAGCGCGCAGAGATTTAGAGGCAAAGGTAAGAAGTAGAAGTAAGAGCAGACCGAAGGCGATAACCCACGGCGTACTCCAACTTTGAAAGAGCGCTCCGATCCAGATCGCTCCACCTAACGAGAGCGCTCGGTAATCAGATAGCCGAACCCTCAGAGACGAATCTTCTCTTTAAACTGGTCAAACTTTGCTGGACCGATTCCTGAAACTTCCAATAACGCTTCAAGAGTCACAAATGGACCATTCGCATTTCGATATGCAATTATCCGCGATGCTAAGACAGGGCCAATTCCATCAAGCGCTTCTAACTCTTTCGCACTCGCCCTATTAATTGCTATCGGGCCGGTATTTCGAGGCGGTGCGCTACGCGCAGTTGAACGCGAGGACGATGAGCCTCGTGATGCTGCATAGACATACACCTGCTCACCATCTTTAAGAAGTCTCGCTAAATTGATATCTGAAACATCTGCACCTTTCAGGACATTTCCCGCTGCATTGATTGCATCAATGACACGAGAATTCATCGGTAAGGAATAGACGCCAGGATTGAGAACAGCACCCGCCACATCAACAACCAACAGCACGACGGTCTCAGGCATCTCTATCTCGGCTACTTCTGCAGCAACTATCTCTTCTGATGCACCGCGCAGAAATAGAACTCCAGATGAAGCGATGATAAGGATGGCGAGGGCGAGCAATGACTTTCGCTGTACCGATGTGAAGGCGAGGTCATCCCACCAATTACGAGCGTTATCTAAGGTATTTCGAATCTGATTCATCCGCGCATCTTTTATGGCGCGCCAATACCCTTCTTACGCAATCACGCCTGCTGGGGATAAATCGTGGTTAGGAAACCACAATCCGATCGAGCTCAGTTGAACCCTTGATTAGCACAAGGGTGTATCCGCGAAGATTGAGGCTAGCTCTGAAGATACGTTCACCATCGCTATTTGTTGTAAGCCTGTATGTGTACTTCTTCTTTACGCCCCTCTTACTCGCGACCACTCTCATCGCTGTCGCACTAAAACCAGTGCTGACTTCAATACGTGTGGATCCATTTGCGAGTACAACCGCATCAACTGAATCGATAATCTCTTCTTCAGGGAAAATTTCATCAAGAGTACTCAAATCGGTATCAGCTGCCGGAATAGCCACTGGCATCAGCGCTGTCGTTGTTTCAAAAGCAATAAAAGCAGTTGCAGTTGCTGTCTCAGAACCACCGCTTGATGGCGCACTCGTTGCCGTCGAAGTTTCACTTAGCACAGGAAGCGTTGGTGTAGTAACCGGTGCTGCGCGAAGTGTCACACCAGAACCTGTATCCCACACACGACCAGTTGAATCTGTTGCTATTCCATCAGAGATGGTCATCGCAACTTGTGCGCCATTTTTGATTGTAAATATCCCATTGCTATATGTGACATTTGCACCATGCCATCCCGCAACATTTCCTGTCGGTGAAGGTTTAGTTTGGAAGATAATCGCACTACCAATCGGACAACCCATATATTCAGATGTCATCGTTCGATCGTTATTACCAAAGTATGCATTTCCAACGATGACTCCGCAGACATATCCATCAGGATGAATTACTGCATAACCACCTAAACCACGAGGCTCTGCTGTTGGAGTTGGAGTCGGTGTGGAAGAAGGCGTTGGTGTTGGTGTTGGTGTTACCGTCGAAGTACTTGTTTCAGCCACCACCGAAGAAGTTGATGTTTCTGAAGTAACAGTTGGCGTATCTGTACGAGGAGTTTCCACACGAATTGGCCAGATGATTGTGCTTGATCCTGGCTGGAGAATGCCGCCACCGTTAACTTCATACACACCATTGGTGTAGTACTTTCCCCAATAGGCATAATCAAATGGTGTTTGAATGTAAGTGGCACCTTCTGGGTATCCCGTTGGCCATAAACGATCGTTGAGTTTGCGATCTGCAGGCCATTGACGCCATTCACCATTACGTCCACATACTGCTTCACTACAAATAGCACCGTTTACAACTACTCCAGAACTGTCATCAACTAAGTTCCATGCACTTCCACCGATTCCCTCAGGCATCAAACACTGTGGCAATCCTGGTGTGCGATCACTTCCACCAACACATGGCTGGGTGTAGGGAATACGAAGACTTGAACTTGTAGTTGGTGTCGGTGTTGCAGTTGGAGATGCTGATGGAGCCGTTGAAGATTCAGGTGCTGGCGATGAAAGTGGTGAAGGAGTTGAGCGAGGCGCAGGTTGAGCTGGCGCGGTGTAACTCAAACTGTCTGTAAAGGTAGAACCACCATTTGTTGCGGTCACAGTAAAAACATAAGTTGTACCTTCAACTAGACGTTGTCCTGTCGAAGATCCCACCATTGATGGACAGTTTGGCATTTCTGAATGAGCTAAAAAAGCACCGTAACTCGAGGTGGCAACAAAAGAAACTGTTCCTGACAGTGAGCGCGCATCAGTGAAGCAGTAGCCCACATTTGTGATTCCCTCGGCATCAGGGCCAGTGACAACAACTCGAATTTCGTTGGCAGCATGAGCTGGGGCGACAGAGATCATTGAAGCAATGAGCGAGAAAAGTAATGCGGAGAGTATTTTCTTCATACTGCTAACTTACTCTCCGTAACTGACAACTTCGGCTACGTGACCGGTCACGAGCGCTTAGAGAACGATATTGACCAATTTAGGGGCGCGAGCGATCACCTTTTGAGGGCTGGCACCAGCTAATTCTGCGGCAATCGTTGGATGAGCAAGAGCGGCTGCCTCAAGTTCACTATCTGTAATAGAAGGTGCGACCAAGATGCGCTCTTTAATCTTGCCGTTAATTTGAATGACCGCTTCAACTTCATCTGCCACCAAGAGGGCAGGATCAACTGTTGGCCAACCAGCGAGTGCAACTGCTGGCTTATGTCCGAGGCGTTCCCACATCTCCTCTGATGTAAACGGAGCAACGAGTGAGAGCATGATGGCGATAGCCTCGGTTGCTTCGCGTACTGCAGGATCTGCGGCGCCGCATCCAGAATCAATGGCTTTACGAGTTGCATTGACAAGTTCCATCACACGTGCGATCGCCACGTTAAATCTAAATGATTCGACTGCAAAAGATGCATCGTGCAAGGCCTTGTGTGTTGCCTTACGTAGCGTCAGATCGCCCTTTGTGAAATCAACACCAGGGGCACTTGTCACATCACCTGAAAGTCTCCATGCGCGAGTTAAGAATTTAACTGATCCAGATGGTGAAACATCAGACCAATCAACATCATCTTCTGGTGGGCCAGCAAAGACCATCGATAGGCGAATGGCATCTACGCCATGGTTTTCTAATTCATCTGAAAGACGTACCAAGTTGCCGCGAGATTTCGACATCGCAGAACCATCCATTACAACCATTCCCTGATTGAGTAGACGTGTAAACGGTTCATTAAATCCAAGCATTCCAATATCGTGCAAGACCTTGGTGAAAAAGCGTGAATAGAGAAGGTGCAAGATCGCGTGGGTTACACCGCCAACGTATTGATCTACCGGCAACCAGGTATCAATATCTTTACGGCTAAATGGTTCGTTCTGATTTGTCGATGATGGATAGCGCAAGAAATACCATGATGAATCAACGAAGGTATCCATGGTGTCTGTGTCGCGAAGTGCTGGACCGCCACATGTTGGGCATTTGGTATTGACCCAATCGGTTGCTGCAGCCAGAGGTGATTGGCCTTTTGGTTTGAGATCAAGGTCCTTTGCATCAGGAAGTGTGAGAGGTAGTTGATCGGCAGGGACTGCAACTTCACCACACTTATCGCAGTGAACGATAGGAATAGGTGTGCCCCAGTAACGCTGGCGTGAAACAAGCCAGTCGCGAAGACGGTAGTTACGCGCTGCACTTCCTAGCCCTTTTGCCTCAA